>JAFWFE010000077.1 GCA_017512555.1 Solobacterium sp.
GCACACAAGGCTGAAGATGACAAGAAGAAACAAGATATTGAAACACGTAATCGTGCCGAAGCATATATCAACCAGATCGATGAGACACTGAAGACAGACAATCCGAATGTAACACCTCAGCAGAAAGAAGAAGTGCAGAAACTTCGTGACGAGCTGCAGAAGGCAATCGATGATAACGATATGGATGCTCTGAAGACAAAGCTGGATGCTTTGGAAGCTGCGGCTAACGCGATGGCTCAGCAGATGTACCAGAATCAGGGTGCACAGCCTGGCCCGGATATGTCCGGAAACCAGAATCCGAACGATGATGTCGTAGATGCGGATTTCACGGAAGTTCATCACTAGAAACAAGAAAGCGAGAGGATTCCTGGAAAATATCCAGGAATTTCTCTTCAGGATAGAAGAAAGGCAGGTCTGAAGAATGGCGGACAAAAGAGATTATTATGAAGTGTTGGGTGTATCCAGGGATGCATCTGAGGATGAGATAAAGAAAGCCTATCGTAAGCTTGCCAAGAAGTATCATCCGGATGTAAGTAAGGAAAAGGATGCCGAAGAGAAGTTCAAGGAAGTCAATGAGGCATACGAAGTACTGAGTGATCCCCAGAAGAAACAGACCTATGACCAGTTCGGTTTTGCCGGTATGGACGGCGCGAACATGGGCAGTGGTTTTGAAGGCTTTACAGGTGCGGGATTTGACGATTTCGGAGACATATTCTCTTCGTTCTTCGGCGGTATGGGTACGGACCCGTTTGGCAGACGTACATCGTCCAGCAACGGTCCAAGACGCGGAAATGACCGTCTGATGCGCATGGATATCGATTTCATGGATGCCTGCTTCGGCAAGAGCGCGTCCTTTGATCTGAATGTGGAAGAGACCTGCGCGCACTGCGGCGGTACCGGCGCAGACAGCCCGTCGGATATCCAGACATGTTCTACCTGCGGAGGTTCCGGAAGGATCCTGCGTCAGCAGCGTACCGGTTTCGGCGTCTTCCAGACCCAGAGCGCATGTCCGGACTGTAACGGTACCGGCAAGCGTATCCGTAAGGTATGTCCGGATTGTAACGGAAGAGGATATATCCGTTCCAACCGTACGATCAACGTGGATATTCCGGCAGGAATCAACAGCGGTCAGAGAGTGCGTGTTCCCGGCAAGGGAGAACGTGGTGTAAACGGCGGTCCTAACGGTGATCTCTATATCGAGATCGAAGTACGTCCGCATGAGAAATTTGAACGTGAAGGCAAGAACATCCTTTTGGAGATCCCAATCTCTGCTGTAGACGCGACTCTGGGTACAACTGTAGATGTTCCGACAATTCACGGAGAAGTCACAATGAAGATTCCGGCAGGTACACAAGAAGGTACAATTTTAAGACTGAAAGAAAAGGGTGTGGAAGATCTGCGCGGCGGTAAGCCGGGAGACCAGTTATGTTCCGTACACATCCAGATCGATAAGAAACTGAGTGCCAGAGAAAGAGAACTGTACCAGCAGTTACAGGAACTTCAGAAACAGAACACAAAAGACAATATATGGACAAAATTCAAGAAACAGTTTAACTAGTTCACAGACAGGGGGTGGCTTGAATGAATATTGAACAGATGACAGAACAATTACAGGCATTGATCATGGCTGCCTTGACAAAAGCACAAGAAAATCATAACGGGGAATTAGCTCCGGAACATATTCTTCTGGCCATGCTGGAAGATACCAATCTTGACGGTATATGGTCAAGAATCAACGCGGATAAGAGAGCGATGATGAGTGTCGTCGAAGGCAGTCTGCGTAAACTATCAAGAATTACAGAAAACGTACAGCCGGATATTTCACGGTATGTGATTGAGGGATATTCCAAGGGTCTGGATTACATGAAGACCCAGGGAGATACCTACATGAGTTCCGGTTCCTTCCTGATCGGTCTGTTCCAGACCAAGGCTCCGGTATGTCAGGAATTAATGCGCCGTTTCGGCTTCACCGCCAAAGATGTAGAAAAAGCGGAAGAAGAAAGACGCGGTGGTATCAAGATCGATGAAAAGAGTAACGAAGGACAGCTGGATGCCCTGCAGAAATACGGACATGATCTGGTCCAGGATGTCAAAGACGGAAAGATCGATCCGGTGATCGGCAGAGATGAAGAAATCCGCAGGGTCATCGAGATCTTATCCAGAAAGACAAAGAATAATCCGGTATTGATCGGTGAACCCGGTGTCGGTAAGACCGCGATCGTGGAAGGCCTGGCATGGCGGATTATGAAGGGTGATGTCCCGCTCGGACTGAAAGATAAACAGCTGGTGGAACTGGACATGGGCGCTTTGATCGCAGGAGCCAAGTACCGTGGTGAATTCGAAGAACGGTTAAAAGGTGTACTGAACCAGGTGAAGAAGGCAGACGGAAATATTATCCTGTTCATTGATGAACTTCATAATCTTGTCGGAGCCGGAAAGACCGAAGGATCCATGGATGCCGCAAACCTGCTCAAGCCAATGCTGGCAAGAGGCGAACTGAAGTGTATCGGCGCAACGACTTTTGACGAATACCGGAAGTACATCGAAAAAGACAGAGCTCTGGAAAGAAGATTCCAGAAGATCATGGTCAATGAACCTACGGTAGAAGATACGATCTCCATCCTGCGTGGTTTGAAAGACCGTTTTGAAAGCCATCATGGCGTGGAAATCAAGGATGAAGCAATCGTCTCCGCGGCGGTATTATCCAACCGGTATATCAATGACCGTTATCTGCCGGACAAGGCAATCGATCTTGTGGATGAAGCCTGCGCATGTATACGTGTGGAGATGGACTCCATGCCTGCGGATCTGGATGAACTCAACCGCCGGATCATGACCCTGGAGATCGAAGAAACCTCTTTGAGAGATGAAACCGACCCCAAGACCATCGAACGCAGAGAAGATATCGAACGTGAATTAGCCAGCTTGAAAGAAGAAAGTGCTGCCAAGTATACAAAGTGGCAGGACGAAAAGAAAGAACTGGATGATATCAAGTCCTGGAAGGAACAACTCGAAACCGCTAAATTACAGCTGACCCAGGCACAGAATGACGCGGACTATGAGAAAGCCGCGAAACTGAAGTACGATACGATTCCGAACCTGGAGAAGAAGATCAATGAGAGCGCTCTGGCAGACCGTTCCGAAACCATGATCCGTCAGGTCGTGGATGAAGAAATGATCGCCAAGATCGTTTCCCGCTGGACACATATCGAAGTCACACGGCTGATGAGTTCAGAGAGACAGAAGATCCTGAATCTTCCGAATAAGCTGAGGGAAAGAGTCATGGGTCAGGATGACGCCCTGAGTCTGGTATCCGACGCAATCATGCGTACCAAAGCACAGATCCAGGACGAAAACCGTCCGCTGGGAAGTTTCATGTTCCTGGGACCTACCGGTGTCGGTAAGACCGAAGTAGCCAAGGCTCTGGCCGAACAGTTGTTTGACGATGAAAACAAGATCGTCCGTATCGATATGTCTGAATACATGGAGAAATTCAGCGTATCACGTCTGATCGGAGCTCCTCCGGGATATGTCGGTTACGATGAAGGCGGTCAGCTCACGGAAGCGATCCGCCGCAATCCATACTCCATTGTCCTGCTGGATGAAATAGAGAAAGCTCACCCGGATGTCTTCAATATCCTGTTACAGGTACTGGATGACGGCAGGATCACCGATTCCAAGGGAGTTACCGTAGACTTCAAGAATACGATCATCATCATGACCAGCAATCTCGGCGCGCAGTATGCCTTTGAAGAAGACAAGGACCTTCGCAGAACGCATTACCTGAATGAAGTAAATAATTACTTCAAGCCTGAGTTTGTAAATCGTATTGATGAAATCATTGTCTTCAATGCCCTGGATGATGATGTTATGAAACGGATCGCGGACAAGTTCCTCGAACAGCTTCGCAGACGTCTGCAGGCAAAGGATATTGAACTGGAAGTTACTGAGAAGGCGAAGGAGAGAATTATTCTCTATGGTTCTGATCAGACCTTCGGTGCCCGTCCGATGAAGAGACATATCCAGCGTACAATTGAGACCATGGTTGCCAAGAAGATCATTGAAGATCCGAATATCGAAGGCAGAACCATTGTCGTAGATGCGGATGATACAGGATATCAGATCCTGGTCAAGGGTCTGATGGCTTAATATTTCATCATAACCCCGGATAATCCTGTATCCGGGGTTTTACTATGGCATTACACCCGGAACAGATTTGTCAGCCTCAGCCCGGATATGAAAAACAGAACTATTCCATTAAGTGTGTTAGTGATATAATGTCTAAGGCAGAGGATAAACATATGAATTCAAGTTTGATATTAGGACTCATTTTCCTGGCACTTGGTATATGGATCACGATTGGTCTTGTACGTACAGCCGGCAAATTGACGATCAAGGATAAGTTTTGGAATGCCAGCCGGATTCTCTTTGCAATTGCAGGAGGTCTGGCGATTCTCAGTTTCATCACCGCACAGGGCTGGCAGGATATCTTCCGTGCCGGGACGACCACATACGCGATTGTCGCTTACTTCTTCCTGCGTGATGGAATCGGGGAGAAGGGATATGCGTCCATGGGATCATTTACACCCTGGGAAGATACTTTATTCTATGACTACGGCGTAGAAGGAAAGAAGTTCTGTCTATATGTCAACGGAAGAAATGACGGTGATACGAAAGTGAAAGATCGTCTCACGATCGTCAGTTTTGATCCGAAGGACAAGGATAAAGTTATCGCGTTCATGAAGGAGCACAACGGCAAGAAATACCGCCGTATGCGTAAAGGTTAACAGTAAACAGCCGTTCTGAAAAAGAACGGTTTTTTTTGTGTAAGCAGAGTGAAATATATAGATGTGTGTTGACAGACTGTATATTCTTCAGTATGATTTATATAGTCAAAATGACTATAAAAAAGAAGATGAAGAATACAGAATATCCGGTACTCTCCTGTATGGTGAATCTGATCCTGATGACGGTATCCGGAGGAAAACTGAAGATCCTGCTGATTCCGGGGGAAGAGAAGAACAGCTGGGCAATGCCCGGACGTTTTGTCCATGAACAGGAAGAACTGGATGAAGCAGTCAGTGCGCTGCTGACGGAGGAGACCACGGCGGATCATCACATCTATTTCCGGCAGATGTATACGTTCGGGAATGCGGAAAGAGATGATCGCGCAAGAGTCTTATCCACGGTGTATTTCTCCATGACCCCGGAATCCAATATCCGCAAGATCGGTGACGGAAATGCCCGCTGGTTCACGGTAGATAAAAAGATCTCGCAGTATGATGAACAAAGCCGTGACAGCATCCTGGAACTAAGCACGGAAGATCAGCGTATTGTATACAAGGTCCGTGACACAGTCCAGGGAAACTACGTACAGACGCGTTCTGAGGCTTCTGAGGAGTCGGATGCGATCCTGGCACTGGATCATATCAAGGCAGTAAACATGGCCGTAGATCTCCTGAAAAACCGCGCTGCGTCCACCGGCATCATCTTCAATCTCTTGTCCGGTCCATCTACCTTACGTGAGATCCAGACGGTGTTTGAGGCCATCCGAGGAGCACCCACCGATACCGGCAACTTCCGGCGGGATATCAAGAAAATGCTGAAAGAAACCGGACAGTACAAGATCGTACACGGTAAAAAAGCATTGCTGTATACATTTAACCCTCTATATGAGTATGTAAAGGAGAACTTATGAACATCTTAGTAGTAGTAGACATGCAGAATGATTTCATTGACTGCGCATTAGGCACACCGGAAGCAGTCGCTGCGGTACCTTCCGTGATCCAGGAAGTACAGAGTAAAGACTACGACATGATCTTTGCGACAATGGATACCCACGGTGAAGATTATCTCGACCATCTGGAGGGGAAATACCTGCCGGTAAAACACTGCCTGAAGGGAACAGATGGATGGAAGATCCAGCCGGAAATCGAAGCCGAACTGCAGAAACGCGATGCTGTGATTGTCGAGAAAGGCACGTTCGGCAGTATCACCCTGGCCCAGAAGATCGCTTCACTGAAACCGGATAAGATCACTCTCTGCGGTGTATGCACAGATATCTGTGTGGTATCCAATGCCTTGCTGCTCAGAGCATATCTGCCGGATACACCAATCCAGGTGAAATCGCTTGCCTGTGCCGGAACGACACCGGAGAATCACCAGTCATCCCTGAATACAATGAGAAGCTGTCAAATCGACGTGTTATAGGAGGAACTATGAACAAGATCGTTGTTGAACCATACCTGCCGGATGAAGAATATGAAAACCCGGCAATGATCACAGACTTTTATGAATTCTCCATGGCTAACGCTCTGTTTGAACATGGCTATAAAGATACGATCATGGTCTTTGACATGTTCTACCGCAAGAACCCGGATAATCTGGGATACGCGATCAGCGCCGGACAGGATAAACTGACCAAGTTCCTGCTGAATTACCACTTTACCGATCAGGATGTACGGTATCTCCGGTATAAGGGAATGAGCGAGGGATTCTGCGAATATCTGCGGAATTACCGCTGGAAAGGCACCATGTATGCGCTGAAAGAGGGAACTGTGTGTTATCCGCAGGTACCGATGGTACGGATTGAGTGCGATATGGTCGGTGCGGTACTGATTGAAACCTATCTGTTACAGACGATGAACTTCCATTCCCTGATCACCACCAAGGCAACCAGGATCTCCGGCCTGAATACACATACACCGAGAAATGTCATGGAATTCGGTACCCGCAGGGCGCAGGGAGCTTCTGCCAGTATCGATGGTGCTTATGCTTCGATCCTCGGCGGATGTATCGGTACGGCAAACTGTCTGGCCGAGATGAAATTCGGCGCGGATGTTCCGGCTGTCGGTACGGTGGCGCATAGTTTCATTGAATTCTTCCCGACCGAGATGGATGCGTTCAGGGCGTATGCCGAGACCTATCCGAACAATGTATCCTTGCTGCTTGATACCTATAATATCTTTGAGAGCGGACTGCCGAATCTGATCAAACTGGATGATGAAATGATTGCCAAGTATCCGGATGATCCAAACAAACGTGTAAAGAGCGCTCGTATTGATTCCGGTGACCTTGCACATGGATATAAGAGACTGCGTAAAGCGCTGGATGCTGTAGGGAAATCCTACATCAAACTGGTCGCGTCCAATTCTCTGGATGAGAATAAAATGGCCAGTATGGAACGCTATGAAGGCGCTAAATTCGATTCTTACGGTGTCGGTGAAAAACTGATCACTTCTGCGACAGATCCCGTTTTCGGCGGTGTATACAAGCTGGTGGCAGTGAAGAATCCTGACGGTACCTATACGCCGAAGATGAAATGTTCAGACTCCGCCTCCAAGGCAATTATTCCGGGTAAACTGATGGCCTGGCGTGTATTCGACGCCGAAGGTAAGGGACAGTGTGATGTCATCTCCATGGATGATGAAGAAATCAAAGAGGGAGAACCCATCGACCTGATCAATCTGGACTACGATGCCTTTGACCGTGAAGTGAATATCACACCGGTACGTGTGGAAAAACTTCTGGTACCGCATATCATCGACGGTGAACTGGCTATCGAACTCCCGGATATCAAGACCAAGAAGGAATACATCCGCGATCAGCTGACTTACAAGGTATGGGAGAGTGAACTGAGACCGCAGATGCCGCATACACACTATGTCGACCTTACACCGAAAGTATCGCAGTGCCGAGAAGACATGTATATGAAATTCCACGGGGGAAATCTGCGGTGAAAGCTTTATTCTACGGCGGCGCGTTTAATCCTCTGACAAGAGCGCATACCGACCTGGCAGATTATGCCAGACAGGAACTTGGTGCTGAAGCAGTAATCTTCATGCCTACCAAGAGCGCATATATCCGCCATGACGAGAATAAAGACTATGTGATTGATGATGAAATACGGCTGGATCTCTTAAGACAGGCAGCGGAATCACGTCCGTGGATGATCGTTTCCGAAATGGAACTGCTGGAAGAGGAACAACCCCGTACCTATCATACGTTATGCCGGCTGCGTGACCAGGGGTATGAACTGCAGTTATTGATCGGCAGTGACTGGCTGAAAGGCCTGGAACATGGCTGGCGGTACATTAAGGAAATCACCGAAGAATTCGGAATTGCTGTAATGACAAGAAATCAGGATGATACTCTGCGGATGATAGTGGAAGATCCATACCTGTCATCGATCAGCGAGTATCTGAGGGTGATCCACACACCGGAAACGTACCGGGAGATCTCTTCCACAAAAGTACGTGAACTGCTGAAAGATCCGGAAAATAATAGTGAACAGATCCGGAAGTATATGCCGGAAGGACTGGATCTCAGCGCTTTGGGAATCGAGGAATAAGGATGAAGAACAGAATGATCAAGATCGGGGCGGTTGTTCCGTCTCTGAGAGTGGCAGATATCACCACGAATACAGATAATATCATTGAATTGATCCGGAAATACCGTGACTGCGGAATCCTGGTCTTTCCGGAGTTATCCCTGTGCGGATATACCTGCGGAGATCTCTTTTTCCAGAGAATACTTCTGGAGGAATGCCGGAACGGAATGGAGAAGATCCGTGAATTATCAGAAGAAATAACGAAAACTACAATTGTAGTTGGCGCTCCGGTGAAGGCAGATGACGGTATTTACGACTGTGCGGTTGTGATCGGACAGGGTCAGATCAAGGGAATCGTACCCAAGATCAACCTCCGCAATCACAGCGGATACAGTGAAAACAGTTTCTTCAAGAGCGGGAAAAAGGTGATTGGGAGAACTCTCCGGATCGGGGAAGAAAATGTGCCTTTCGGTATTGATATCCTTTTCCGTGATGAATACCATGAGGTTACCTTTGGGGCTGTTGTCGGCAGTGATCTGCAGCTGGCGGATGATCCCGGCGCGCATCTCGCACTCAGTGGTGCGGAGATCCTGGTCAACCTCAGTGCTTCCGGGGAAAGTGTCGGACATCGCCAGGCTTTGCTGGATACGATTAAAACCAAGAGTGGTTTATACCACTGCGGTTATGTGTATACTTCCGCTGGTATGGATGAAAGCTCTACAGACATGGTATTTACCGGCGATACGATCGGTGCCTGTGCCGGCAAACTCCTCCATGCTCAAGCGTATCCGGAACGTCCTTACTGCGCGGAAATGGTCTTTGACCTGGATATGATCGTTCACGAAAGAGATGCGGATGACAGTTTTGTCAGTGAAGATGAAGGCTGGTATCGTCCGGCAGAAGTGACCGTATCCATGCTGGGTCAGAAAGAGGAAGTAACCGCTGAGGAATTATGCGGACTGATGAAGGATGCCGGTATACAATACAACCGCTTCCCGTTTGTGCCGGAGAAAGAAGAAGAACGTGCACAGCGTTGTGAAGAGATCCTGCGTATCCAGGCGAACGGACTTGCCACAAGACTCCGCGCCATTCACATGAAGAACGTCGTACTCGGTGTTTCCGGTGGTCTGGACAGCACGCTGGCGCTGATCGTCTGCCATGAAACCAGAAAACTGATCCCGGATCTGCGGATCATTGCCTATACGTTGCCAAGTCAGGGTAATACCACCGATACGACATACAGAAACGCTGTCGGATTGATGGAAGCCCTGAATACCGATGTACGTGAAGTAGCAATCAAGGAAACTGTACAGAAACACTTGGAAGATATCGGACATGGAAAAGAATACCAGGGCGAAGGGGATGTGACCTACGAAAATGCCCAGGCAAGAATGCGTACGATGATCCTGATGGATGCCGCAAACATGGAGAACGCGCTGGTTGTGGGTACCGGAGATCTTTCGGAACTGGCGCTTGGATGGTGCACCTACAACGGAGATCACATGTCCATGTATGATGTGAATGCGGCTGTTCCCAAGACCCTTGTGCAGTATATCTGCAGAGATTACGCGCTTCGCCATGAAGGCAGGCTCCGGGAAGTACTCCTGAGTATTGTAGATACGCCGATCAGCCCGGAACTGGTGCCGAACGCGCAGGGAGTCATTGCGCAGAAGACGGAAGACCATGTCGGCAAGTATGACCTGAATGACTTCTTCCTGTACCATATGCTGAGATACGGTTACAGCCCGGAAAAACTTCTGGCCATGGCAATGAATGCTTATCCGGAATTGACGAAAGATCACATCAAGGAAGCCTTACTGCGCTTTGTCAGACGTTTCTTTACCCAGCAGTTCAAACGCAGCTGTATGCCGGACGGACCGAAGATCGGCAGTATATCTCTGTCTCCGAGAGGCGGCTGGCATATGCCGAGTGATGCCTCTGCGGAAGTATTTATCCGTGAGATCGGGAGATTGTAAGATGAAGGCAGGAACGATCGTCTGGGATTATAACGGTACGATCCTGGATGATATCGGAATCTGTCTGGAGATAGAAAACGAGATGCTCAGAAGGAGAGGCCTTCCCAACGAAATCTCCGTGGAATGGTACAGAGAGCATTTCGGCTTTCCGGTAATCGACTACTATTATCGTATCGGGTATACTTTCGCTACAGAAACGTATGAAGAAGTATCCGAAGAGTTTAACCAGCTCTATGAGGAAGCATTCCCCCGGGCAGGCCTGAGACCGGATTTCCTTCCTTTCATTGAAGATGCCTGCAGTAAGGGGTGGCAGAATGTGATCATCTCCGCATCCCGGCAGGATAAGCTTATCTCCCAATGTAAGCAATTGGGTATCGCAGATTATTTCAGTGCCATGGTCGGGATTGATGACCACATGGCAGGCAGTAAGATCGATAAGGCTATGGCCTGGCAGAAACGCACAGGAACACGTCCGGAGGAGATGATCAGTATCGGGGATACTCTTCATGATCTGGAAACAGCCAAGGCCCTGGGAATTAAGAAGTGCTGGCTTGTGGCAGGAGGACATCAGTCTCGCAAAGTATTGGAGACATCCGGTGCGGAAGTGGTAGATACACTGTCACAGATCATTCTGTAATACAGGAAGAACTGTTGTGATGAGGTCACAGCAGTTTTTTTATTATGTTCAGAACATTAACTGTTATATACTGTTGACAACTGTTTGCTACTGTTATACACTGTTTGTGGACAGGAGGAATAAGATGCATATTATTCTGAATCACACGTCCATGGTGCCTGTCTATGAACAGCTCATGGGATACATTAAGTCAGCAATCATCCGCGGAGAACTGCGTCCGGGGGAAGGCCTGCCTTCGGTACGAACACTGGCAGCGGAATTAAAGATTAGTGCCTTGACCGTCAAGAAAGCCTATGACCGTCTGGAAGAAGAAGGATTTGTCGTTACCGTACACGGAAAAGGAAGCTTTGTGGCAGAGACAGACAGCGGACTTGCGGCAGAAGCGAGACGCCATGAAGCAGAAAACCGGCTGTCACAGGCAATCGATACGGTTCTTGCGGCAGGACTGACGAAGGAAGAGATCCTCACACTGGTGGAGATCTTATTGGAGGATTAACATGATACAGATCAAAGATCTGAGAAAAAACTACGTTACTTTCCAGCTGGATATTAATATGAGTATTCCGGCCGGAAGGGTGACCGGACTTGTCGGACGTAACGGTGCCGGTAAGAGTACTACGATCAAAGCAATCCTGGGACTGATTCGTCCTGACAGTGGTGAGGTTATAGTACTAGGTAAAAACGCAGAGAAACTAACAGCACAAGACAGGGAAATGATCGGTGCAGCCTTCTCGGATTCCGGGTTTTCGAGTTATCTGAAGCTTACGGATGTGATGCGTATACTGAAATACAGTTACCGGGATTTTGACGAGCAGGAGTTCCGCAAAGCTTGTGAGAAGGCAGGACTGCCAATGGATAAGAACCTGAAGGAATTCTCTACCGGGATGAAGGCCAGGCTGAGGGTATTAGCTGCCTGCAGTCACGGCGCCAGACTCCTGATCCTGGATGAACCTACAGCAGGTCTTGATGTGATTGCCCGCAACGAAGTGCTGGATATGCTCAGGGAATATCTCGCCAGAGACAGTGAGAGAACACTGCTGATCTCATCACATATCTCTTCGGATCTTGAAGGCTTATGCGATGACATATACATGATCCACGACGGTAAGGTCGTCCTGCATGAAGATACGGATGTCATTCTTGGTGAATATGGGGTATTGAGAGTATCAGATCAGGTGTATGAGAAGATAGACAAGAAGTATATCCTGCAGACAAAAAAAGAAAGCTTTGGGTACTCTTGTCTGACGAACCAGAAACAGTATTATGCGGAGAATTACCCGGAGATCATTATTGAAAGCGGCAGTATTGATGACCTGATCCTGATGACCGCAAAGGAGGCGTAACTCATGAAAGCACTTCTGGCAAAAGATTACGGACTGATGAAACAGAGAGGGAAGATCCTGCTGTTTCTGGTACTCTGGGCTATTGCGATGAACCTGATCATGGTAGATAGTATGTTTGTGGTCGGCTGGGTCGTGATGATTGCGGAAATCTCTTCCATCAGTACGATCAGTTATGACGAATATGACAACTGTATGCCTTTCCTGATGAGTCTGCCGGTTACACGCCGGGATTACGCTCTGGAAAAATACGTATTTCCGCTGATGTGCGGAATCCTGTTCTGGATCATTTCGGTAATCATAGTTGCCGTTTCCGGCATGTTTACGGGTAATTCCATCTCTTTAAGCACAGATCTTCCGGGAATGGTGTTATTCCTGATCCTGATGATGCTTATTCCGGCGATGGCGGTTCCTCCGCAGCTGAAGTGGGGAGCGGAAAAGGGCAGGATCGTCATGTTTATCTTTTTTGCAATCCTCATGGTCGTATCTTATCTGCTGAATTATTTCAAAGTAGACCTCGGGGAAACGGCAGAACAATTGTCCCGGTACCCGATGTATGTGGTTTTCCTGGCAGTATTCCTGATCTGCCTGGTGCTTCTCTCTATATCTGTATATCTCAGTATCCGGATCATGGAGAAGAAAGAATTTTAATAATAAGTATACAAGTAATATACAGGACTGCCGTTTATGCCGGTGGTCTTTTCGATTTATAGGGAAAACCGTCAAACGTATAGTATAATAACTAAGATGTTTAAATTTTCTATGATACAGAACCATACTGCCGGAAAGGAGATCCTCCATGTTGTTTAATTCCTGGCAGTTTGCGGTCTACTTACCAATTGTATTTACGCTGTACTGGACAGTGCCGAAAACGTATCGATGGGCGGTATTGACCATATCCGGATATGTTTTCTATATGTTCGGCGGTGCGAAGTATGTGATCCTGCTGGCGCTGGTAACGCTGGTCACGTATTTCGGCGCGATCGGTATTGAACAGAACCGGGCACAGTCGAAAAAGATCCTAATAGGAACATTACTATTTAACTTTGGTATCTTGTTTGTCTATAAGTACTTTAATTTCTTCAGTGTTTCCCTGATGTCCTTGTTTAGGGGAAAGGGGTTCACTCTGGATCTTATTCTGCCGGCAGGTATTTCGTTCTATACCTTTGGTACCGCCGCCTATGTTATTGATGTCTATCTGAGGAAGATGAAGCCTCTGCACCATCTTGGCTTATACGCGGCGTATGTCTCGTATTTTCCGAAGTTACTAGCCGGTCCGATTGAACGTATCCAGCCGTTTATCAAGCAGCTGAAAGGGGCAGATACCTTCTCGTACGAAGAAGGCATGTACGGAGTATACCAGATGGTCTGGGGCTTGTTCCAGAAGATGGTCATTGCGGATACTCTGGCAAAGTATGTCAATCTGGTCTATGGGGATGTTCATGGCTATGGAGGCGGTGCTCTGCTTGCGGCTTCCGTGATGTATATGATCCAGATCTACTGTGATTTTGCCGGATATTCGGATATCGCGATGGGCGTTTCCCGTCTGTTCGGTATCCGTCTCTCCGATAACTTCTTACATCCGTATTCCGCGCTCAGTATCCAGGATTTCTGGAGACGCTGGCATATTTCGCTTTCTTCCTGGTTCCGGGATTATCTGTATATTCCTCTGGGAGGAAACCGGAAAGGGAAACTGCGCACATACATGAATACAGTGATCGTGTTTGTGGTCAGCGGACTCTGGCACGGGGCGGCGTGGACGTATATCTTCTGGGGTCTCATCCATGGTGTTGCCCAGGTCATTGAACGGATCCTTAACCGCGGGAAAAAGAAAGAGATCCGTGGTTTTGGACGTATCCTGCGTCATCTTGGCGTCTGGGTATTCCTGCTGGTCACCTGGATCTTCTTCCGCGCAGAGTCATTGTCTGACGCGTTCTATGTCCTGACGCATCTGTTCTCCGGTATTGCCAGTCCGGTGAGTTATGCCTACCGCGCATATTCCCAGCTTGGAATCGATTCCTATACATTACTGTGTATTCCGTATATGCTGCTGTGTCTGCTGGTATTTGAAATACTAGCGTCAAAGAAAGATCCGTTACTCCGGCTGGGTGAAATGGGATCCAAGAAACGTTTTGTCTTATGTTTGTTCTTCATGTTCATGTTCCTGATGGTACTTCCTGTGCGTTCAAGTAATGAATTCCTGTATTTCCGGTTCTGATGGGGTAAGTGAATGAAACGATTTATCCGTACGATCACTGTCTTCCTGTTGACACTGGTCCTGCTGGTCAGCGGACTATGTTCCGTCTTTTTTGCGCTAGTGCCGCCGGAATACGAACGTATCTATACATCCGCAATGATCGACAAGGTAGCCCGTCTGAAGAGTATTGAAGGACCACGTATTGTGCTGGTGGGCAATTCCAACCTGGCGTTCGGCATAGACTCAAAAACGATTGAAGATACCTTTGACATCCCGGTCGTAAATATGGGTATGCATGGTGGTTTCGGCAATCCTTTTGATGAACAGGTATGCCGTCTGGATGTCCATGAAGGGGATATCTATGTCCTTGCGCATAATACCTACAGTGACGATGATATGATACCGAATCCGGAACTAGTCTGGATGACCATAGAGAACCACGAAGACCTGAGACCGTTGATCCGTAAGAAGGATATCCTGAATATGGCCAGGGCACTTCCCCGCTATGCCTTTAAGGCTAGTGTGAAGTGGATCCGTGAGAAGATCACGGGCAGGGAAGTGATTGTGGACGGTACCGAAGGGTTTATGTCCAGGGCTGCTTTCAATGAATACGGTGATGATGTATATCCGCGTCCGGAGAGTATCTTCACGTTTACCGAGGGCAGTGTTCCCTTGCCGCAGATCAACGATCTCTGTGTGAACCGGATCAATGAACTGAATGCCTGGCTGAATGAGCAGGGTGCCATGCTGGTGATTGCGTCATATCCGATCGGTGACGGTGAATTCACGCCGGAGAAAGCGGAATATGAGGCATTCCAAAGAGAGCTGGAAGAACATCTGGATTGTCCTGTAATCTCTGATTTTACAGACTATTTCTATCCGTATGAGCTCTTCTATGACTCTAATCTGCATCTTACTGACGAGGGCGTAAGACTGCGTACACAGCAGTTGATCCAAGATCTGAAGAAGATCCTCCCCTGATCATAAACGTAGTAATAAACCACAGTGTGGTACAACATAAATACAGAAAGAGGTAATCCCATGACAAAAATGCAGGCTATTAAAGCTGAAGATCTCAGCCGGATGGAAGAAGCTTACCGGCAGAATGAAAAAGCGCGTGTCGTACGCAACGCACTGACCAACAATGATATCACCAGGATATCCAGTGTCTTTGAGGCAGAAGAAGCCAACCCGTTCCTGTTCTCCATTGACATCAAGACCATGCCCGCCACAAACCAGAAGAAATCCGGACGCTGCTGGATCTTCTCCAGTCTGAATGTACTGCGTGAGATGATCGCCAAGAAGTATCATATTGAAAAGTTTGAATTATCCCAGAATTTCATCACATTCTATGACAAGCTGGAGAAAGTCAACTGGTTCCTGGAAGCTGCTCTGCAGGAAGTAGATACACCATACAGTGATGAAACCATGCGTTATCTGCTGGAAACCGTAACCAATGACGGCGGTCAGTGGGATATGATGGTATCCGTAGTCAAGAAATACGGTTTATGCCCGAAGACAGCGATGCCGGAGACCTTCCAATCCAGCAATACCATGGGGATGATGCGTCTGATCAACGGACGTCTGCGCAAGTCCGTGGCAGATTCCTAGAGACTCAGTGCGGAAGGAAAGAAAGAAGATCTGCAGGCTTTGAAAGAAGAATGCCTGCAGGAATGTTACGGTGTACTGTGTAGCTGCCTCGGAGTACCGCCGAAGAGCTTCACGTTTGAATATGTCGATGACAAGAAGAAGTATCACGCGAAGTATAACGTAACCCCGAAGGAATTCTATGAGAAGTATCTCGGGGAAGATCTGGATGACTATGTCGGTATCATCAACGGACCTACCGCGGACAAACCGTTCCACAAGATGTATACCGTGAAGTATCTCGGTAATGTCGTTGACGGCAATCCTGTATCTTACCTCAATCTTCCGATCAACGAATTCAAGAAAGCCATTCTTGACCAGCTGAAAGACGGGAATATTGTCTGGTTCGGCTGTGATGCCGGCAAGGATATCAACCGAGATACCGGACTTTGGGATGACGGGCAGTTTGACTATGCGGGAACATTCGACATTCATCTGGATATGACCAAGGCAGAAATGCTGGATGCCCGCCACAGCGCCATGAACCATGCCATGGTATTTACCGGAGTTAACCTGGTCAAGGGCAAACCTACACGCTGGAAGATTGAAAACTCATGGGGTGATACGGTAGCCAATGCCGGATATTATATCTGTACAGATACATGGTTTGACAAGTATGTCTTTGAAGCAGTTGTACACAAGAAGTATTTGACCGCGAAGCAACAGAAAGCCCTGAAGACCGAACCAATCGTTCTGGAACCGTGGGACCCGTTCGGATCACTGGCAGATTAACACGAAAGACGCATCCGCGGAGGGTGCGTCTTTTACCGTTCTAGTGTACAATCTATACAGGAGAATAAACATGAAAATTGGTGTGATATCACTGGGATGCGCAAAGAATCTGGTAGATACAGAGAATCTTTTAGGCATCCTTTCCCTTGGAAATCAGGAAATTGTACAAAACTATGAAGATGCGGAAGCAATCATCATCAATACCTACGGATTTATTGAAAGTGCCAAGTCTGAGGCAATCGATACGATTCTTGAGGCTGCTTCATACAAGGAACAGGGACTAAAAAAGCTTATTGTCATGGGTTGTCTGTCCCAGAGGTACAAACCTCAGCTGGTGGAAGAATTACCGGAAGTTGATCGTTTTATTACGCTCAATGAGTATAAGGATCTTGGCAAGATCCTCAGTGAAGAACTCGGGGTAAAGATTCCCAATACCTACGGAAAGACATCCAGGATCCTGTCCGGGAAACCATGGATGGCATATCTGAAGATTGCGGAAGGCTGTGACAACAAGTGCAGTTACTGTGCAATTCCGGGGATACGCGGACCTTTGGATTCTTTCCCGGAAGAAGAACTGGTCAGGGAAGCCAGACGCTTGGCTTCTCAAGGCGTAAAAGAACTGAATCTGATTGCGCAGGATTCTTCCCGTTACGGGTATGACTGGGATCACCGCCTGCACCTGTCATCTCTGTTGAAACAACTGGATGAGATCGAAGGTCTGCGATGGATCCGTATTCTTTACCTGTACCCGGATGAAATACCGGATGACCTGCTGGAAACAATACGTCAGTCCCGGCATATTCTTCCGTATTTTGATATTCCCACCCAGCATGGCTCAAACCGTATGTTACGGGCAATGAACCGCAGAGGAAGCCGGGAAGAAATCCTGGAACGTGTACAAACGATCCGGAATACGTTTGAAAACGCCGTACTGCGGACAACGCTGATTACCGGATTCCCCGGAGAAACAGAAGAAGATCATCAGCTCAGTCTGGACCTGCTGGAGAAGATCCGCTGGGACCATCTCGGCGCCTTTACCTATTCCAAGGAAGAAGATACGCCAAGTTATGAACTGGAAGACGATGTGCCGCCGGAAGAGAAAGATCGTCGTTTACAGGAGATCTATGAGCTTCAGAACCGCATTGTCCAGGAAGACCGGCAGAAACTGTTGCATCATTCCTGCACGATCCTGATTGAAGGATATGAAGGCATTACCTCCATGTATAAAGGACGTAGTGAGATGTTCGCACCGGACGGCACAGACGGCTTTGTGCGTGTGCGCAGTGACCGGAACCTGAAGCCTGGAGATATGATCCGGGCAGAGTATATCCGGATCAACGGATATAGTATGACGGCAGAAGATAGAGGAGACGCGGATGACTGAGATCTACCATTATTCCGATCTGAAGAAATTCCGCCGCTGCCGGCGTCTGTTTTTCCTTGACCGGAGTATGCCGAAAAATGAATTTCATCATTACGTACGCATGGATGAAACACTGATTGATCTGGTAAAGCAGAAACTGAAAATCAGTGAGTGCTTTGAAGGACAGCCGGGAGATGATGCGGAACTTGCGCTGAACATGCTGGATCAGCAGGAATGGCTGGTCAACGCGCGTTTTGTGTACGGAGATCTGAGAGTCCGGGTGCCGGTGCTGCACAGATATGAAGGGATGACAGACCTGTATTTCCTGTATCTCGGGTTATATCCCAGGCCGGCAGATCCGGAGTATTATTCTTCAACAACATGGGTGCTGGAACAGTGCGGAATCATCCCGGATCATATATACATCGTGCACCTGAATGCGGAGTATGTCCGCGGTGATTCTCTGGATATTGACGCACTGATCCGGATCAGTGATTGTTTCTACACGGATAAGAATAATCCGTCTGCGGAGATTCAGACGTATATCTCTGAGCATCCCTTTGACTTTACGTCTTTGATCCGTGATATGCATGAGTTTGTCTACGATGAGAATGAGATCCCGCAGAAGACTTCTGCCTGTATGGGAAGACAAGTTTGCCGTTTTGCGGATTTGTGCTTCGCAGAGGAAGAGGAAAAGAAACCGGATTCCCTGGAAACATTGGTATCTTCCCAGTATAAGTACGATATGCTGAAAGAAGGGCGTAAGGAACTGAAAGACGCGGATCCGTACAGAATCGAGGGATTGCCGCTGCAATATGCCCAGATCATGGCAGACCGGCAGGGAGGTACCTACGCGGATAAGGAAGCCCTGCGTACCTGGCTTGACCGTATTCAGTATCCGATCGCGTTTATTGACTTTGAGTGGGAACGGTATGCGGTACCTCCGTATGAAGGTATGCGTCCGTTTGATGTTCTGCCGTTTGAGTATTCCGTACATCTGCTGTACGAAGACGGCAGGGTGGAACACAAGATTTTCCTGGATACCCAGGATGACCGCAGAGACTTCATCCGCGGACTGATCCATGATCTGCCTAAATCCGGCAGTGTAGTTGCTTATAACGCGTCCGGGGCGGAGATTATCCGGCTGTATGAAATGATGGAACAGTTCCCGCAATATACACAGGAGATCCAGAGGATTATCGACCGTGTGGAAGATCTGCAGATTCCTTTTGAAAACGGGATCGTCTATGACGTACGCATGGCCGGAAGTCTATCCCTGAAGACGATTACCGGTATCCTGGACAAACATCTGTACAATGACCTGGATATTAACCAGGGAATGGACGCGGTATACCAGTGGAGACGTCTTGACCGCAACGAGGCAGACCGTGATAAACAAAAAATAGAGGAACAACTCAAGCAGTACTGTGGTATGGATACGTATGCCATGGTCATCGTATTCCGGTGGTTAAAAGATCTGGTGAAGTAGTGTAAAAACCAGCGAATTTCTGTTAAAATAGAATCAGGTAAAGATAAATATTTCACATAATATATTTCAAATAGAAGAACAACAGAAAGAAAAGAGGTGTGTTTATGTTATTTGAAATTATTGGTAAAAATATTACGGTTACTTCCAACATGCGTGAACAAATTGAAAAGAAACTGTCTGGTCTTACCAAGTACCTGATCATTGATGATAATACCATCGCACGGGTCGTAACGAGAGTTTATCCAAACTCTCAGAAAATTGAAGTTACGATTCCGACCAAAGTAGGTCTGCTTCGCTCTGAAGTAACTCATGAAGATTTCTATGCGGCAATCGATCTTGCGGTAGATAAGCTGGAAGATCAGATCCGCAGACAGAAAACACGTCTGAACCGCAGACATAAAGACAGTCTGGCAGAGACCTTCATTGAAGAAATCGAAGCGGAAGAAGTAGATATTCCGGTAAAGACAAAGTCGGTTACGGCTTCAAAGATGGATCTGGATGAAGCAATCATGCAGATGGAACTTCTGGGACATAGTTTCTTCATCTTCACCGATGATGAGACAGATAAAATATCCGTCACCTATAAGCGTCATGGCGGCGGATACGGATTAATTGAAATTGACGAATGATCAGAGAATCATCAGAATACTAATCAACGTTACGGTACCCATCGCAAGAATACCGGGAATCAGTGAACTGGACTGGTTATAGAGATACGACAGGATGATGATCTGTACGGTACTGTACAGATACGTAGGAACCAGGACCGTCACAGTCCAGGAAGCGAATAACAGAGTATAGATCAGACCGAAGACAAATCCTGAGGAGAGAATGATCAACAACTCCTTGTCCCGGATATCAAAGTGATCGGTAGTACATTTAAAAGATATGGCAATGATCACTGCCCAGATATAGGTATAAGCCAGAAGGAATACAGGCAGCGCAAACGGATAGGCATGAATCGTCGCAGGATCCGGAAACAGTGTAAAACCATGTAGGAAGTTCTGGTTGACATAATTCCACAGGGCAAGCAGTACCATGCCGATAATCGTAAACAAGAACCCGTCTCTCGGGTTCTTTTTAAACCGGTTGTAATGAATCGCAAACAGATTCCAGTCATAAATGACCATCATCCAGCCGATAAAATTGATCGCAAAAGTATAGGAAATCGTGTAATCCTTAAGGATCAGATTCGAAGCTTCCGCAATACCCCGTACACCCGCAAACATGCAAAGAGACAGGAATATTCTTTTGTACGATAACCGGGAATAGACTTTCTGCGTCACAATTTACCTCCTGTGCCGGGGAATTTCAAAACTATGTACTATATGATAAGTGAACAAGATGTTTTGCGCAAGTCTGGAAATTACAGTAAGACTATAGGAAACACCTGAAATAGAGTACAATATTTCCAGAGGCGCCTCCTTGTGACAGTTCTGTAAAGAACAGAAGGAGGTTTTTCATTGTGAACAGTCTTTACAAGAATCTAAACACTAAGGAAATGCATACAGTCATTTCCAGTATTGCCAAGGTTTACAGGCAGGCGAAGAAATACATGGACTTGTCCGCTTATTCTGGGTATATCCGGGAAAGACAGGCAGAATACGATGAAAACAGGAGTATCATCGCCCTGGTAGATCGTACACTCCAAGATTGTTCCAGAGATACCCAGCTGATCATCCGTAAAGAATACCTGGAGAATAACCAGCAGGAACAATGGTATCTGGAGTACTACTCCAAAACGACGTACTACAGGATGCGTAAAAAAGCGATGGAAGAGTTCCTGGAAAATATGAATCTATAACACTATACGACAATCCGTACATTGTCAAGAGTGACATTAAGCCATAAATCTTATAGAATTATGGTTGTTATGAAATTAAGTGGTATAGCTGTTTCCCCGGGCATAGCCGAAGGGAAGATATATTTGGTAGAGGAACCGAAGATTGCCGTACAACGTGTACCTTCGGATCCCGAAATTGAAAAAAAGCGTTTTGATCACGCTTTGGATGAGACGGTATCCGACCTGGAACATATCCGGGATACTGCTGCCGCTCAGTTAGCTCACTCTGATGTGGATATCCTTGACGCACATGTGCTGATGGTAAGAGATCCCGACCTGATCGACGGGGTAACACGGCTGATCGATGAAGACCGCTGTAATGCGGAATATGCCGTGGATATTGTCGGCAGGATGTTTATCAGTAGTTTTGAAAACATGAACAATGAATATATGCGTACCAGGGCAGCGGATCTGAAAGGACTGCTCTATCGTATTCTTTGTCATCTGTCCGATGTACAGATCCCGGATCTTTCCCTGATCCGTGAGCCGGTGATCCTTGCCGGAAAGGATATCAATGTATCCGATGCCCTGGCCGTAGATCAGCGGTACATCAAGGGATTCCTGACCCAGTCGGGAAGTCTGACCAGCCATGTGGCAATTCTTGCCAGATCCATAGATAAGCCAGCACTGGTCGGTATACGCAAACTCACAAAATATATCGATCAGGGAGATACGGTAATCATTGACGGGATCGGAGGACAGCTGATCATCGATCCTGAAGAAGAAGAGATACAGTTATACAGGGACAAGAAAGCTGCCTATACGGAAGATAAGAAGAAGCTGCTTTCCCTGAAAGACGCAGAAACCAGAACTACCGATGATCATGTGGTTGAACTGTATGCGAACATGGCTACACAGACAAGCATGGATACCATCGGGGATTCCGGTGCCGAAGGAATCGGTCTGTTCCGTTCGGAATTCCTTTACCTGGATCGTGACAGCGCACCGGGAGAAGACCTGCAGTACCGTATTTACAAATCTATCCTGGAAAGCATGCCGGACCGCCGGATCATTATCCGTACACTGGATGTCGGTGCCGACCGCTTCCCGAAATATATCCGCAGGGGCAGGGAAGCCAACCCGTTCCTGGGGGTAAGAGCGATCCGTTTCAGCTTGCAGAATCAGGAGATCTTCCGTACACAGTTACGGGCACTGATGCGTGCTTCTGTCCACGGCAGATTGTCGGTATTACTGCCGATGATTGCGACACTGGACGAACTGCTGGAAGCTAAGCAGATCTTTGCGGAGGAGAAGGAAAAACTGCTGGAGAATAATATCCCGGTAAGTGATGAGATGGAACTAGGCATCATGATTGAAGTTCCCAGTGCTGCCCTGATGGCGGAATCTCTTGCCAAGGAAGTGGATTTCCTCTCCATCGGTACGAATGACCTGATCCAATTTACCTTTGCGGCAGACCGCATGAGTGAGAATGTATCGTATCTGTATCAGCCTCTGCATCCCGCAGTATTACGTCTGATCAAGATGATTATCGACGGTGCCCATGCGCACGGCAGATGGTGCGGTATGTGCGGTGAGATGGCAGGAGACCTGGAAGCTGTACCGGTACTTCTGGGATTAGGTCTGGACATGTTCTCAATGAGTGAAACCTTTATCCTCTCTGCCAGAAAACTAATCAATTCACTGAATTATAAGGAAATGACAAAACTCGCTGAACAGGCAGTATCCATGTCCTCCGCAAAGGAAGTACAGGAGCTGGTCAGGGAAGCGATTATGAACCATAACGGGTAACGGAAATGAAGAGAGTATTGTTTATATCCAGTACAGGTGGTCATCTCACTGAGATGCTTCAGCTTGAAGCGTTGTTTTCAGAGTATGATTACTATCTGATTACAGAGAAGACCAAGGCGAACGAACATCTTCCGGAGAAGTACGGAAGGGACAGAGTATCCTTTCTGACCTACGGTACAAAGAGTCATCTGTTTACATACTTGTTCAAGTTTGCCTGGAACTGTCTGCGCAGTGTATATCTGTACTATAAGATTAAACCGGATGTTGTGATCACAACCGGCACACATACAGCCGTACCGATGTGCAGGATCGCACACGCCCATCATAAAAAGGTGATCTGGATCGAAACATTTGCCAATTCCAAAACTCCTACCATGGCAGGAAAGATGATCTATCCGATCGCGGACCTGTTTGTCGTACAATGGGAAAGCATGCTGGAAGTATATCCGAAGGCAGTATACGGAGGGTGGATCTTCTGATGATATTTGTAACATTGGGAACGAATGACAAGAGTTTTGCGCGTCTTCTGCAGGCGGTAGAAGATTGTGTACACAAGGGAATCATACAGGATAAAGTCGTTGTCCAGGCCGGATATACGAAGTATACCAGTGACTGTATGGAAATCTTTGATTATATCGAGAGAGATCATTTCGCGTCATTGATCAAAGAGGCAGATCTGGTCATTGCGCACGGAGGCGCGGGATCGTTGATGACAGCGCTGAAAGAACACAAGAAAGTACTCGGTGCGGCACGTCTGGAACGTTATGGCGAACACGTGAATGATCACCAGGTACAGCTGCTGGAAGCCTTTGATGAAAAGGGGTATATCCTGTACGTGAAAGATCTTGAACCACTCCCGGAATATATACAAAAAGCCGGATCTTTCACCCCGGCAGAATTTGTCAGTAACCGTGAACACATGGTATCCCTGATCCGTGACTGGATCGAAACTAACGTTTAAAACGAATGTACGGATAGGTGGAAGGAATATAGAATTCCTGAAGATCATCCAGACGAAGACAACCTAAGGAACGTCCGAAAACACAGCCACAGTCAATGTGGTATGTTTTTGTTTTAGGAGAGAAGATCATCTTCCCGTCATACTCTTCTCCGTAGGTAAAGGTAGGCAGGTGGCCGACGATCATGGTCGTATCGGTAAAGGGATTGGCTTCCAGGGGGATGTGTTCCCAGAGCAGGGTATCCCGGTCAATCGCACTGACGCTTACCCCGCGCTGTAGTTTGGCACCGACACCGGCATGGACAAGCAGATACTTCTGTCCCATGATCTGCAGGTGCTGGTACAGGGGTAATCCTTCGAGATAAGTCTTCAGGTCATAACATTCCGAAAACGGCAGACTGAGGAATTGATCTGCAGTCACGAAGCCGCCGTTATAGATCAGCCAGTGTGAGATATCACTGAGATGGGTCAGGGTATCCCCGGAACGTTTCTCCTCCATCAGGGTATCGATATGATACAGGAACATATCTTCATGGTTGCCCAGGATCAGGTGGATGTTCGGTGTTTTCATGATCTTCTGGTACAAGGCAATCGGCGAACTTCCCCGGTCGCAGACATCTCCGATAATATATAACTCGTCATAATCAGTAAAATCGATCAGTTTTAACATCTGATCAAATTCCTGATCACATCCATGAATATCACTAAGTACGTAAACAGACATTGCTTTTCTATTGTATTCAAAGAAATAAGTGAATACAATCTTCCCTTTAAAAATAGACTTTGGTATAATTGATGCGTAAATTTTTGAAGGTGGTAGAAACATGGGAAGAGCACATGAAGTACGTGCAGCGTCAATGGCGAAAACTGCTGCGATCAAATCCAAATTATATTCCCGTTTCGGGAAAGAACTCTATATCGCCGCTAAATCTGGTGTTCCTGATCCGGATATGAACCTTGCGTTACGTCGTAAGATTGCGGAAGCAAAGTCCAATCAGGTACCTGCGGATGTCATCAAGAGAGCGATTGAAAAAGCCAAGGGTGGTTCTGAAGAGAACTATACCGAGTGCAGATATGAAGGTTTCGGTCCGGGCAACAGTACGGTTATCGTAGATTGTCTGACGGATAATACCAATCGTTCCTTTACTGCGGTAAAGACCTGCTTTAACAAGGCAAGAGGTGCCAAACTGGCGAATAACGGAGCCGTATCCTACAACTATGAACAGGTAGGTCTGTTTGTATTCCCGTTTGATGACGAGGATGCGATGCTGGAAACAATGATGGAGAATGAAGTCGATGTACAGGATATCTCTGTCGAAGATGGCGTGATGACTGTTACAACAGCATTCCAGGACTTCGGTAAGGGCCAGGAAGCAATCGAAAAAATGATCCCGGACGTACAGTTCGAGATCTGTGAAGCAACCATGCTTCCGAATGAGTATGTCGATATTACTGATCCGGAAGAGATTGAAGCATTTGAGAAACTGATGAATCTGTTAAATGAAGCAGATGATGTCAATAAGGTTTATCACAATGCCCGTATAGCTTCGTAATTACCGGACAAATACAGGACCTTGAATTTCGCGTTTATTCAGATAAACGCGTTTTTCTTCGGGCATGACAGAAGTGTATAAGTGTGTGGAGCGTAGTTCAATATTGCGCCAGGACAAGGGATTCCGGGCATATTTACTGACGATCTTCACTTCTTTTTTCTTTAACTGTTCCAGGTACTGACGTCCCTGGTCATTAAAGGCCAGAACACGCAGGACATCATACTCAGGTAATTCCTGAATCTCTTGTTTCGTTACCTGACAGAGTATATGTACCAGTGTGCGCTGGATGCGGCTTCTGGTATACCTGGCATTGACACAGCCGGAAAGGAATCCTTCAAAGGTATCGTTAAGTTCTGCCTGCTGGATCAGGAGTTTTTCAATTCCTTCACTGACCAGGAAGTACTGACACAGAGTATCCCGGTTTGTCATGGTCAGGAAGATACGCAGATAGGGGTAGTACAGGGAGAGATAGTTGTGGAAGGAATGTTCCAGAAGTTCTTTCTCAAAAGCTGTATTCCCGATATCCCGGTGTTCCTGCAGGGCTTTGCGGATGGCCAGGGCACTGGCGGTCTCAGTTAATTCCGGATCGTTGTACGCGCTTGTCCGTTGTACTACGACAGGGCGTACAGAGGTGTTTTTCAGCTCTTTCAGGTAAGCGGTGGCCAGAATATCGTTGGGACCCATTTCCCTTGTCAGAAGGCTGTATGCGCGGGGAAAACTGATGCCTTCTGCCATGGATTGCCGCAGATGATCCGGACTGACCGGTGAATCCGCAATCTCCTGAAGATTCTCCAGATTCCCGCATTCACTGCCGAAGGAAAGATATGAAACACCCGCGTTCTGCAGTATCTTTACACCACCGCGCGCAAATCCTGAAGCAGCCTGTACGGCATAGGGAAAAGGTAACTCCAATACCAGATCTACCCCATGTTTTACCGCTGTTTCCGCACGCATCCACTTGTCAATGATTGCTGGTTCACCACGCTGTACCCAGTTTCCGGACATCACCGCGACAACGACATCACATCCGGTCAGTTCCCGGGTCTTTTCAATCTGATAGGCATGACCACGGTGGAACGGGTTATATTCCGCAATTATTCCGCATGCGTTTATCTCTCTGTCTGTTTTTACCATAGGTATATGTTGCAATATTTGCAGAATAAGAGGTTGAAAAATTCATTTATGAGTGAAAAATTAGGAATCAGTATT
This sequence comes from Solobacterium sp., assembly GCA_017512555.1. Lineage (GTDB taxonomy): Bacteria > Bacillota_I > Bacilli_A > Erysipelotrichales > Erysipelotrichaceae > Bulleidia. Next base: position 27,023 of record JAFWFE010000077.1, read on the forward strand.
TTCCGTCCTACGACCAATCCCAAAGGCTGTGTAGAGATCATTCACGGTATGGCGGAACATCGCAAACGTTATGATGATTTTGCGGAATATCTGCGGGATAACGGATACGTCGTGGTTACGTTTGATTTACCCGGTCACGGGGAATCCAGCGGTGAAATGCTCGGTTATTTCGGTGAAAGCAACGGCTGGGACCACCTGTTGTACGCAATTGAAGAGGTGATGAACCGCACAAAAGAAGAATACCCGGATCTTCCGTTCTTTATCTTCGGTCATTCCATGGGATCCATGTTGGGAAGATGTTTCCTGCAGGACCATGATGCCCAGCTTACCGGTGCGGTATTCTCCGGAGCTCCGAATTACCAGAGTGCAACCAAGGCGGGAATTACCATGGGTAAAGTTCTGAAATTGTTCAAGGGTGCCAAGGGACACAGCGCGATCATGGATATGGCTGTTACAGGCAGTTTCAATAAGACCGTAGAGAATCCCCAGACACCGTTTGACTGGATCAGCTATAACCGTGAGAACGTCAGGAAGTATGCGGAAGATCCGTACAGCGGTTTCCCGTTCACGATCCAGGGGTATGTGGATGAGCTCAGCGGTCTGGTGCGTATGCATGATTCCACCCGTTATAAGGTTCTGAACAAGGATATGCCGATCCTGTTCGTTGCCGGCAAGGATGACCCGTGTATCGGCGGTACCCAGGGATTTACGGATTCCATCGGCACTCTGGTTAAGGCAGGATATACCAACATCAGTTCCAAATTATATGATCATATGCGTCATGAAATCCTCAACGAAGAAGATCACATGATCGTCTATAAAGACATCCTGACCTGGCTGAACGGCATTACAGAATAAGTTTTACAAGCATCACAGTATTTTCCAAACTCCATTAGAAAGGATAAATTATGGAACTGTTAAAGCTAGTACTTGTTTTTGCAGTGATGATTGCTTTGATTGTAGCGAAGAAACCGCTGTATATTGCGGCTCCTGCGGCAGGCCTTGTCTGCTGGCTGGTCTTTATGATTCCCTTGAAGACAGGAGTTTTGGCGATATCCAGGAGTGTCTTCAGTACCAGTACTTTACAGTTGTTTGCCTGTATGTACATCATTTCCTTCATGCAGAGTATGATCAAGGTAAGAGGCGGGTTGGAACGTTCGCAGAGCGGTCTTACCAGGGCATTTCACAACAACTGGATCACCTGTACGATTGCGCCGTTTGTCATTGGCTTACTGCCTGCGGCACCGGCGGTCATCATCTCCGGTGATATCATTGATGAAGCTGTAGGAGACAGGTTAAACCCGGGACAGAAAGCTACGGCAGCCTCTTTCTTCCGTCATGTCTCGGAAGCGTTCATGCCGACATATCCCGCGATTCTGATGGCGCTGGATCTGACCGGTGTGACACCAGGCGCGTTTGTGATCGGTATGCTTCCGGAAATCGTGATCCTGATCCTTGTCGGATGTTTCTGGTTGTACCGCGGACGTGTGCCGGTGATGGCAGAAGGGGAAAAATCCGCCAATGTCGCAAAGGATCTGAAAGACTTTATCTTTGGTATCTGGCCGATTATTGGTGCCATCATACTGATCGTTGGTTTTGGAACACCGACATGGGCAGCTGTCCTGATCGTGACGGTAGCGTATTACCTGACCGGGAAATTCGGCCTGACGGAGGTAAAACCTTTCTTCATCAGCTCCATACAGCCGCAGATGCTGATCAGTATGGTATCGATCTATGTCTTTACCGGTATCTTGAGAGCTTCCAACGCGATCGATCTTCTGCCGGATTTCTTCAACAAGCTTCCGATTCCGACATTCCTGATCTTTGTGCTGATCTGTTTCTTCGGCTCGATCGTTGCCGGTTCGATGACGATGACATCCACGATGATCCCGGTTGCCATGGCTTCCATTCCCGGTGCCGGATTACCGTTGTTATGCTTACTGATGACGGCGAATTACTGTGCCAGCCAGATTTCTCCTACACATGTATGTCTGAGTATCTCTGCGGATAACTTCAAGGTACCGCTGGGTGAAGTCATCAAGAATACCGTTCCGATCCTGCTGACATTCCTGCCGATTGCTATCGCGTATTACCTGCTGACAAGCTCGATCTTCTGATATTCCGGAAAGATTACGTATTCCGGATGAATTTGTTCAAATAGTAAATTGACTTTATGCGTCAGTTTGCCTATAATATAACCCGTTACGAACTGGAGATTTTGTCATGCGATGGACACATTCTGAACTGATCAATACAAAGTCTGAGGTCATAACCATTGATGAAGACATCGTCGTGGATGACGCGGAGTTTGCCGGTAACAGTAGAATCAACTCTGTCCGGGATGTGCATGTATCCGGAACCGGAAGTTTCAATATTGAACGGGATCTCTTCTATGTGACGATGCGGATATCGGGTACCATGCTGGTGCCTGATGCCATAACTGCCGAAGAAATCGAGTATGATTTTGAGACAGAGGCTGAAGAGACATATAGTTTCTCCGCACAGGATGAAGAAGTTCGTATGGCAGTAAATGATGTCATTGATCTGATGCCTGCAGCAGTGGATGCCATATTGCTGGAGGTGCCGCTTCAGGTGACACATGCGGATCCTGAGGATTATCCGTCCGGCGACGGCTGGAGGATCATCACTGAGGAAGAATACCAAAAGAGTCAGCAGGATCGTATCGATCCCAGACTGGCAAAACTGAAAGAATTCAAGACAGAGAAATAGGAGGAGTCAGACCATGGCAGTACAACAGAGAAGAAATTCCAAGACAAGACGTGACAAGAGAAGAACACATTATAAACTAAAGGCAGTTACACTCGTGAAATGTCCTGTATGCGGAGCCAGCAAGCAGCCTCATCATGCATGCCCGAACTGTGGTTCTACAGGAAAGGTTGCTGTACCGGCAGCAGAATAGTTTTATACTGAGGAAAATCTATGAATAGCTGAGGGATTCTGTTTATAGATTTTTTTTGTGTCTTCGTGGTTACAGGCAATGTGGTATCATTAGTAAGAGTGTATGGATAGAAAACTGATCAGAAACTATATATACAATGTGCTCTATCAGATGGTTAAGGTCATCATGCCTCTGGTACTGACACCGTATGTGTATAAACATATTACGGCCCCGGTTGTGGGTATTTCCGACTATGCCGGCAGTATCATGCAGTGGTTTATTCTGGTGGGCATTTTAGGCGTGAATATCTACGGCAACCGTGAGATTGCCAGAGTCCGTGATAACAAGGATACATTGTCAGAGACCTTCTTTGAGATCTTCTGGATGCAGATGCTGAACATGATCATCATGGCAGCCGCGTACTATGTGTTTATCTCATTCACGATCAAGGAGAACTACAACATCTTTGTGCTGGCCGGGACGACCATGCTGGCATCCATGCTGGATATCACCTGGTTCTTCTACGGGGTAGAAGACTTCAAGAAAGCCAGTATACGTAATATTACGGTGAAGATCATCGGTGTGACGATGATCATGTTACTGTGCAAGACACCGGAAGATTTGTGGAAATATGTGCTGATCAACTCAGGCAGTGAACTGATTGGTCAGTTTATCATGTTCTTCCAGCTTCGTCAGTACATTGAATTTAAGCCTGTATCTCTGCTCAATGCGTACAAGCATCACTTTATCGCTACCTTCCGGTTATTTGTGCCGACGATTGCCATCAGCGTCTACACCATGCTGGACAGGACGATGCTTGGTGCTCTGCACAGTGCGGAACACCTGAATTACTACAAGACGGCGATGGGCTTCATCCAGATGTTCCTGTACTTCATTACCTCCATCGGTACGGTAGTATTGTCCCGTGTTTCC
>JAFWFE010000078.1 GCA_017512555.1 Solobacterium sp.
CCGCATTCCGGGCATACTCTCGGAACCGGGAGTATGGTGCCGCAGGTATGACATTTCATCACGCGTTCTTCACGGTGATAACTCATGGCGATATCACAATGCGGGCAGATCACTGGTTCCTGGCATTCCCGGCAGCGCAGTACAGAACTGTATCCTCTGCGGTTGAGAAGCAGGATCACCTGCTGGTGTTTTTCCAGACGCTGGGCGATCTTTTCCTTCAGGGGATCCGAAAGAATATAAGACTGTCCTTTTTTCATACATTCCCGCAGAGATAAGATATCCACCTTGGGAAGAGTTTCATTGATTCTGTGCTTCAGGGTCACCAGGTGGTACACACCGCGGATTGCTCTGGCATAGCTGTCCAGGGACGGTGTGGCACTTCCCAGTACGATCTTACAGTGATGGTACTGTGCCCGGTGGATCGCGATATCCCGGCAGTGATATGCCGGCTGGTTCTCTTGTTTGTAGGAGGGATCGTGTTCCTCATCCATGACGATTAATCCCAGATCATGGAACGGAAGAAATACCGCGCTTCGTGTACCGACGACTACCCTGGCCTTCTTTTCCTTGACCATGCGGTATTGTTCATACTTTTCCTGATCATTCAGACCGGAATGATAAATCGCAAGAGTATTGCCGAAACGGCTGCTTACACGGTCGATCATCTGTGGTGTAAGACTGATTTCCGGCACCAGGATCAATACCTGTCTTCCCTGGTTCAGAACTTCCTGCGCAAGTTGAAGATAGACCTCCGTCTTTCCGGAACCGGTAACTCCCTGTAACAGGAAGACCATATCCTGACTGGTCTGAATCTCGGTAAATACCTGTGCCTGTTCCGGGGTCAGGGCAAGGGGTTCACTTGTTTCCGGAATCGGGAGTATTGCAGCTTCTTTCTCCTTTTCCTGCAGGTTCAGAGCGCCTTTCTCAACCAGGGCTTTAGCCTGATTGGGGTATTGTTTACGCAGTGCGGAATACAACATCGTGCCCTGGTTCTGTACATACTGATACGCTTCCAGTTGTTTCGGAGTGAGGGATACTTCCTTGTCGGAAAGGGTCACCCATTGTTCACGGACGATCTCCCTGCGGTTGGATAAAGGCTTGATCTTGGCCGGTAACATCGCCTGGAAACAGGAGATTCTCGTACTCAGTGTCTCCCTGCTCATCCAGTGCGCCAGATCGTGGAGTTCTTCGGTCAGAAGGCTCTCACTGTCCAGGATCTCTTCCGCATACTTCAGCGTATATCCATACTCCTGTTCCAGTTCTTCCGGGGTTTTGCCGGTTTGTGCGCAGGTTTCCACAAAACCGGTGATCTTACGCCCGTTGAAATCAACGATCACTCGTACTCCCTGTTCACAGGGTTCATCCGAGAGATAGCTGAATGTCTGATTTAGTTGTCTGACCGGGTGTTCGATCCAGCATTCCAGTATATACATAGTTATTCTCCGGAAGAAAAAAGTGGCAGAACCACTTTTTAACCTACAGAATTGCTCATATCCAGCTTCAGAAGCTGATTGAGTTCTACAGCATATTCCATCGGTAATTCACGTGTAAACGGCTCCAGGAAGCCCATGACGATCATCTCTGTTGCCTGAGACTCTGTCAGTCCCCTGGACATCAGATAGAACAGTTCATCTTCACTGATCTTGGATACCGTAGCTTCATGTTCGATCGTGGAAGAGTTATTGCGGCTCTCATTGTTCGGTATCGTATCACTGCGGGATAATTCATCCAGGATCAGGGTATCGCATTCCACCTTGGACTTGGAGAAGGAAGCATTCGGACCGTGCAGGATCTGTCCGCGGTAGTTGGCTGTACCACCTCTGCGGGATACTGACTTGGAAACGATGGAAGAAGAAGTATGCGGCGCAAGATGGATCATCTTGGCACCGGTATCCTGGATCTGGTCACTGGACGCGACGGCCACGGAGATACACATACCGCGGGCATACTCGCCGGACAGGATACAACTCGGATATTTCATGGTGACATGGGAACCGACATTGCCGTCGATCCACTCCATGGCTCCGTATTCTTCTACTTTCGCTCTCTTGGTTGTCAGGTTGAGGATATTCTTGGACCAGTTCTGTACAGTGGAATAACGGCATTTCGCGCCTTTTTCCACAAAGATCTCCACGATTGCGGCATGCAGGGAATCGGAGGAGTAGATTGGGGCTGTACAACCCTCAACATAGTAGACATCGGACCCTTCATCCGCAATGATCAGCGTACGTTCAAACTGTCCCATTCTCTCGGAATTGATCCGGAAATAAGACTGCAGAGGTTTCTCCAGATGGACTCCCGGAGGCACATAGATAAAACTTCCTCCGGACCACACAGCGCAGTTCAGCGCCGCGAACTTGTTATCCGCAGCCGGTACGATCTTGCCGAAATACTTCCGGAACAGATCCGGACATGCCTTCAGCGCACTGTCTGTATCCAGGAAGATCACACCTTTCTGCTGTACTTCATCCAGCATGTTGTGATAGACCACTTCTGATTCATACTGCGTGGATACACCCGCCAGGAACTTCTTTTCCGCTTCGGGAATACCCAGACGGTCAAAGGTCTGCTTGATCGTTTCCGGGACATCATCCCAGGATGCGGACTGTTTCTTGTCACTGGGCTTGATGTAGTAGGTATAATCCTCAAAGTCCAGGAAAGAAAGATCCGGTCCCCAGGAAGGCATAGGCATGGAGATAAACTTGCGGTAGCCGTCCAGACGATACTCCAGCATCCATTCCGGTTCTTCCTTGATCCGGGAGATCTCCCTGACGATTTCTTCCGTCAGTCCCTTACCTGTGTTATAGACAGATACATCCTTGTCACGGAAACCATACTGATAATCATCGGTAGAAGTAATCACCGTATTATCTTTATTCTTGTCCGTCATGTTGTGTCTCACTTTCCTGCAGGATCTCCTTGATTGCATTCCAGCCGATCGTTGCGCATTTGATCCTGTTTGCCTGTTTATATACGTTTTTGAAAGCTACCGCTTCTTCCAGAAGATCTGCGTCGTAGTCTTCTCCGGCGACCATATGAAAGTAGTCGGAAACGATTTCCTGCGCTTCAGGAATCGTCTTCCCGATCAGAAGATCCGTCATCATACTGGTACTGGCTGTACTGATCGTACAGGCGACACCGTCAAAGCGGATATCACGGATGATTCCGTCATCGATCTTGGCCTGCACGGTAATATCATCGATACAGCTCTCACTGGCCATGTGTCTGCGCAGATACGAAGTATCCTTGGTCAGTTCATGGTTGTGCGGATACTGATAATGATCCATGATCAGTTCCCGGAGGATATCCGGATTGGTCAGTAAATCTTTTACACTCATAGTCTACCTCTAGAAGAAAATACCAATGGCACTTTCTAATGTGATCTCACTCATTGCCTTGACACAGCGGTCTACTTCTTCTTCTGTGTTATACAGATACAGAGATGCACGGATCGTCTGGTCTGTACCGATGATCTCATGAAGGATCTTGGCGCAGTGGTTGCCTGAACGAACCGCGATTCCCTGGCTGGCAAGATATCCTGCCGCATCCTGGGCAAAGACACCCTTCGCGTTAAACGCAACCGGTCCGGTTTCGTTGTCCGGGTTATAGAATTCAATATTGTCCAGCTGCTTTACTTTTTCCGCAAAATAACCGCGCAGCTGTTTTTCTCTCTCGTGGATATTGTCCATACCAATGGACATCAGGTATTCCGCGGCTGCCCCGAGACCGATGACACCTTCAATGTTAGGTGTGCCGGCTTCGTACTTCTCAGGTGCGGATTTTAAGATCACATCTCCGCAGGAATCAAAGCGGGCATTCATTCCTCCGCCTAAAGAGATCGGATCCATACGTTCCAGCAGTTCATACTTGCCGTACAATACACCGGTACCTCCCGGACCGCACATCTTATGTCCGGAGAACGCCAGGAAGTCGATATCCAGGTCTTTGACATCTGTCTTGCGGTGAGGCACGCTCTGGGCGCCGTCCACGACGATATACGCGCCGTGTTCATGCGCAAGCTTCGCCAGTTCCTTGATCGGCTGTACAGCCCCGAGAACGTTGTTTACGCAGGCGATAACGATTGCCTTGACCTTGTCATGCATGGCATTCTCGGCGTCTTCGATGTGTACTCTGCCCTGACTGTCCGCAGGGATATACTCTACCTTGATGCCGCAGTTTTTCTCCAGACGGTACCAAGGCAGTAAGTTTGAGGCATGTTCTGTTCTGGTAGTCAGGATCACGTCTCCCGGCTTCAGGAAAACATGTTCCATACCATAGGCAATCTGGTTCATAGAAGCTGTAGTACCTGCAGTAAACGCTACTTCTTTCGGATCACAGTTGATAAACTTCGCGATTTTTACTCTGGCTCCGTCGTATAACTGGTCCGCATGAACCGATAAAGGATAATCTCCGCGGTGCACATTGGAAGTACCGCTGTTATAGAAATCCATGACTGCGTTGATCACCGGTTTTGGCTTGAAGGTCGTGGCACCATTGTCAAAATAGACCAGATCCGGATGATTGGCAAACATGGGATAATCTTCTCTTATTTTCTTTACATCGAACATAACTCGGCGATCTTTCCTTCTAATTCTTCTCTTAATTTCTCTTTAAGTTCATCATTTTCAATCGTATTGACGATAGGCATCAGATATCCTGTACTGATCAAAGCCGTACACTGTTGTTCCGTAAGTCCGCGGCTCTGCATGTAATACAGCTGTTCTTCATCGACTCTTCCCACACTTGCGGCATGCGAAGCCTTGACATCGTTATCATCGATGATCAGCTTGGGAATGATCTGGCTGTTCATCTTCGGATCAAAACAGAGTGAACGTGATGTCTGGTGGCTTTCTGAACGGTGTGCGCCCTTGCGGATCACTCCGGTCGCATCCATGCGGTATTTACCGCCATTCAGCACAACACTGTAGTTGTTCATCAGGCCGATGGTATCCGGCACACAGGACTCGACATTCAGCTGAAAGGTCTTCTCTGCCTGTGTCAGGACGGCGGAAGAAACCGTAGCCTGCGCCTGTCTTCCGTTGAGCAGGACATTACTGTTTCTGCGGGTATTCCCCTGGAAGACTTCCCCGTAGGCAATCTTCAGCACAGTGCTTTCCTCTACGTCGTAGTTTTCTTCAAAGGTGATTTCTGCCCCGGATTCATTCCAGTACAGGATCGTCACTTCGGCATATTCATGTACGTTACCGGCAATGCGGATCTCTGAAGCTTTCCGGATCCGCACGAAAATATCACTTCTGGCATACGCGTCAAAGGTGATCTGTACAGGTCCTTCCGCATTGATCTCATATTCACTTAATCCGGATTCCGGTACGAGTTGTATATTCTCCTGGATCTGCAGCATATCAGCCCTCTCTGCCTAATGAGCGGTTCACGGCACAGGCACCGAGACTGACTGCCTGTTTTCTGGCTTCTTCCTTGGCTGCCGGCTGGATATTCAGTTCCTTGTAGATCCAGTCATATCCTTCAGAATCAATCTTTCCTGCCAGGTCTCCGTCACCTTCCATGACAATTCGGCCGTCTACCAGTACATGTGTATACTGCGGACGTACAAGTTCCAGGAAACGCTGATAGTGCGATACAACGATAATACTCATGTTGGTTTCATCACGGAGCTTGTTGATGGCATTGCCTACGATACGGATCGCGTCGACATCCAGACCGGAATCGACTTCATCCAGCATGGATAACGTAGGTTTTAACATCTCCATCTGCACGATCTCATTACGCTTCTTCTCACCGCCGGAGAATCCCTCATTCAGGAATCTGTGCGCAAGATCTTCTTTCATCTCAAGATCCGCGATCGTCTTCTCCATCGCTTTGATAAACGTAAACAGGGATACCGGTTTTTCACGGCGCGCATTCATGGCAGCACGCAGAAAATCACTGTTGGTTACACCGGGAATCTCCTGGGGATACTGCATGGCCAGGAATAAACCTGCACGGCTGCGTTCATCCACCGCCATGGCTAAAACATCCTGATCGTTATAATAAATCGTTCCTTCTGTAACCTTATACTTCGGATGACCCATGATGGCAGCCAGCAATGTAGATTTACCGTTACCGTTCGGTCCCATCAACGCATGGATCTCACCGGCATTGACACAGAGATCCACACCTTTCAGGATCTCCTTGTCTTCTACCGATACATGCAAGTTTTCTATCTTAAGATTATTCATCTTTTTTCACCTCTACCGAGCAATTATAGCATTTATATATTCTGTTTTACAATTTACTATCCAAGAAAACAGTTCACATAAAATTCAGCCAGAGAAAATTGCAAATACATTTTCAGTATCATATAATAAGAAAGCGTTTTTATTTGGGAGGCTTATATGAGCACTTTTATGAAAAAGAACTGGTTTATCTGTCTGCTTATCGTAGCCCTGGCAGGAACATCCTGTTATGTGATCTACGATACAAACAAAGGTAAACTGAAAGGAAAGTCCGTAAACGGCAGTGATATCGTCTATTCGGTAAACGATGTCGACTATACAACCGAAGAATTCTATGACCAGTTGTACAAGTTCTCCGGCTTCAGTCCCCTGGGACAGTTATTCGTGGTGAATCTCTGCGAGAGCCAGGAAACTACCGAAGATATGCAGCAGTTCGCCAGCAACCAGGCGGCACAGATCATCACCAATTATCGTCAGCAGTATCCTTCTACCTATCAGGATTTGTTAAACAATGCCCTGCGCTCTGCCGGGTATTCCGGATATGAAGATCTGGAAAAGTATGTGATCGATTACCAGAAACAGCAGAAGATCATTCATGACTACTGTGAGGAGCACTTTGATGAACTGCAGATCCGCAATGTCTCCTATATCCTGATCAAGTTTGAGGATGAAGCTTCCCCTGAGGGAGAACCTACTCTTGTGGAAGAAATCGGTCTGCACGAAGTCGACGCATCTCTGGAGAACGGTGAGTCCTTCGAGGATGTTGCCAAGCAGTATTCCCAGGATACTTCCACAGCCTATACCGGCGGTGTCCTCGGAACGATCGACAACCAGACAACGACTCTGGATGAAGCATTCCTCAAGGCTGCCCTCGCCCTCAAGGAAGGCGAAATCAGTGACTGGGTATATTCTTCCAACTTTGGTTATTTCCGCATCAAGAACAACGCTTCCACACCGGAATCTCTCAATGCCTTTGTGAACAAGGACAGTGCGGAAGGTTATGAGAATGATCCTTATACAGATCTGATCAGTTCTTATGATACAACGCTTACCGGTAAGGCAATCTGGGCAAAAGCACAGGAAGTCGGTTATGACTTCATGGGTGATGAATCCATGGAAACACAGCTCAAGACATTCCTTGGGGTAACAGAGTAAGGCGGTGAACAGAATGAAAAGAATAGTTAAAGTATTATCAGCAGCTGTACTGGCGATCTCCCTTACGGGATGTGAAGACGCTGTCGCCAAGCTCAAGGATGCGGATACCGTGATCATGAAGGTTGGAGACAAGACCGTAACCAAAGGAGATGTCTACAGCGCCATGCTGGCACAGAACGGATCGGATGTTGTCCGTAACCAGGCAATGAAAGTTATCGGTGATATCGAGGTAGAAGAAACAGACGAAGTCAGAGAATCTGCCGAGATGGATCTGGAGTACTACCGCACGATCTATGGTTCTTCCTTTGAAGAAAG
>JAFWFE010000079.1 GCA_017512555.1 Solobacterium sp.
CAGGTGTGGTCTTGTCGCTGTCTACTGAGTAAGTCCCGTCGTCTTTTGTCTTATCCAGTACTTCGTCATCGATCATCGTGTCGGAATACTTGTCAGTATCAACGTTAAGTTCCTGTATATAATATGTACGGTCAATAGGGATACCGTTGATCCGCAATTTCTGATTCTTCTTCAGTGAGATCACGCCGTCCGAACTGAATGGCGGCTTGGCGCTGTCTGCCATCTTCACCCATTCGGATCCGTTGTATTCGTATACGTCGTATCCGTCAAACTTATACTTGTGATTGGAACTGTCATCTGTCCCGTCGTAACGGAAAAAGTCTGTCGTGGATCCTTCTTTGGCTATATTTACGGCATAATCATATGTATCATGCTCATCGGCGTAGTAGTCGGAAAAATCGGTGATTTCTTCACCGTCTTTGTTAACGACTTCCTTCTGCACGTCAATGGGTTTGACCATCATAAGGTTCATGGAAATGTCCAGATTGGAGTACATTCCGCCCCGCTCCAGATAGAAGGCCTGAATATGGTGTTTCACATACGGTTCGGAATTCCATGTCTTTCCCGCGCGCTCAAATATCTTCGTAAGGTTCATATCGTTGCCGGTAAGAAGTCCAAGATTCCCGTTTGTGTCATAGTAGTAAGAGTTTTTGCCGTCAGTTGCCTGGTATCTGTTGTCAGTGCCTACCTGCTGAACAGCGGACATGATCGTCGCGCCTGCGTGGTTTCCGTCGTATATCGGGGCCTGGCCCATGGAAACAGTTCCGTCTTTGAAGTTGATCTTCCCCGAAACAGGCTGATGAATACCGCCTATGTCAAGGACAAGTACTCCGTCGATGAATACCCACATGTCGTCATCTCCGGAGAATTCAAAAGTCATATCTTCCCCGTCAAGCTGCCCGGACTCGTTCACAGCGAAGTAAGCGTCCATGGTCATGCCGAAGTGATGGTTGTAATATCCTCCATTAGGCCTCATATTTGCACCGGATACTTCTGTTTTACTCGTATTCGGATCATTGAAGGGAAAGAAACCTATTGGCCCGCTGGCCTCATCTCCTGAACAGTAGTAAGGATCACTGAGCGTAAACTGTTTAGTTGATTCATCCATGCGGGCGTAATGATCCTCACATGCGTATTTTACTCTATAGGCAGAACCGCTGCCCTCCGAATTGGCTTTGTATAACAGACCGTCCACGCCTACGTAGTCTGTTCTGTAGTCGTTAGACGTTTCAGGATCGAAGAGGTAAGCCAGGCTGTCTTTTCCACCCACTGCAAGTTTGGGATATCCGCCCTCCAGCGTGTTCTGAACGATACCCTGGTTGGCTGCCGCACCCGTTCCATTCTGGTAACTTGGAGATCCGGTCCAGTTGTTGTACCCGTTTCCTTCAAGTCCGTTTGAATAGAATTTCAGAGTCTTGTTCTCATTGATTCCCAGATTATTCTCAGCCCTATACTCGTTGGACCAGTCGTTATCAATGTCAGCCGGACCATAATCGAAGATATTGACCTGGATCCCTCTTTTCTGCATCTCGATCACGGAAGGATCCCCGGCTGCTTTCAGAGGTGAAGCGGGCGCCTTCTTCGCAGCCCTTCTCCCGGTCTGGTCACCCGCTGCGGGTTCTACTGCATTCTGCGCATCCCCGCTGCCGGAAGAACCCTGCTCATCTGTCTCTGTCACAGATCCTTCATCCACCCCGGTCTGTTCTTCCTCAGAGCTTTCATCTGATGCGCCCTGCTGAAGGCCTTCACCATTATCGCCGGATACAGCACCTTCATCCTCCGACGTCTCTGTAGTTATGCTTTCCTGATTAGCACTACCATCTTCCGCAGGTGTTTCCGCGTTTACCGCAAAAGACATCTGGAAATTGG
>JAFWFE010000080.1 GCA_017512555.1 Solobacterium sp.
AACTGGAGATTGAAGACCCGTTTACGGGTAATAAGAGATAGAGTGCTCGCGCAGACCACATTTGCGCTGTAAGGCGCAGCTCTGAGAGCAGGGCTATGCCCGCATATGTAAAACCACCGGCTAAGCCGGTGGATATTTATTCAAGGGATGAGAAATACTTGATGATATAGTTGCGGAATAACCTCGCTGCCCGGGACAGATACGCATTCTCGTAAGAAGAAATATACATGTAACGTCTGGCGGTCGGATAACTCAGAGGACGCAGGACCATCTTGTCTGAACCTGTACCTTTCCAGGTAATCGCCGGCACGAAAGATACCCCCTGTCCCAGCGCAATTAACTGGCGTACAGTCTCGGGGGAATCACATTCTATACGGATCTTAGGCTCAAATCCTGCCTCAGCACAGACATTATCCGTGAGTGTGCGGATTGCCTTACCTTTAGGCAGACAGATAAATTCCAAGTCTTTAGCCAGACGCAGATCAATGGACTCAAATTTGGTCAGAGGGTGGTTTAAAGGCAATCCCAGATAGACTTCTTCTGCCAGTAACAAGGTTGTATTCTTACCGTGAACACGCTCCACATCTTCGGAGAAGATCGTCAGATCACAGGATTCTTCCATGTCTTTTGTCAATTCACTCTGGTAGATCTCCAGATGAATGTCCGGATACTCTTCCTGAAAGCCGATGACCATGCCTGACAAGAGTTTTGTAGCAGCCTGCATGGAGATACGTACTACACTCTCTGTTTCTCCCTGAAGATCCTGAAGTTCCTTATAAATGGCTTCTTCTTCCCTGAGCATATTCTCAGCGTGCTTGAGAACGATTCTTCCATAGTCGTTCAGCACGATATTCTTACCGACACGGTCAAATAACTGTACTCCCAGTTCTTCTTCCAGAGAGGTGATTTTACGGCTCAGGGAGGACTGGGCGATATGCAGTTCCTCGGAAGCTTTGGTGATGTGCTCAGTTTCTGCTACTTTTTAAACTGAGATAAAGTATATAAGTTTAACATGATTCTGATCCTCAACTGTTGTACTTATTATATAACAATTTATACATAAATTATTGATAATATATGTATTAGACAGCATAATCTATTCTTTATATTATTAAGTTAACAAGTATGAAAGGAGCTTCATCATGCAGTGGGATAAAGAAAGACAATCTAAACAAGAACGTTTATCTGAAGCAGCATCTCTTGCGAACGGCAAGGTCGTCGCTACCGAAGATATCGTTCCTTTACTCGAACGGATCGTACATCCGTATGACAAAGTGGTGCTGGAGGGATGTAACCAGAAACAGGCCGCATTCCTGGCTAAGGCACTGACAGAGGTAGATCCTGCAAAGGTCAATCATCTGAATATGATCATCCCTTCCATTTCCAGAGACGAACATCTGAATCTCTTTGAGAAGGGGATTGCGGAAGAACTGAACTTCGCATTTGCCGGTGTACAGAGCTTACAACTGTCCAAAATGCTGGCAGAGAATAAGCTTCGTATCGGCGCAATTCATACCTATCTGGAACTGTACGGGCGTCTGTACGTGGATCTGACACCGAATGTTTGCCTGATCGCCGCAGACAAGGCAGACCGTCACGGTAACCTCTTCACCGGATACAACACCGAAGAGACCCCGATGGTTACCGAAGCCGCAGCTTTCAAGAACGGTATTGTTGTGGCACAGGTCAATGAAATCGTAGAGACGGAAGAACTTCCCCGTATCGATATTCCGGGTGACTGGATCGATTATATCGTTCCTGCGGATGAACCGTATCCGATGGTTCCTCTGTTTACTCGTGATCCGGCAAAGATCCAGGATGCGCATATCCTGATGGGTATGATGGTTATCAAAGGTATCTATGCCAAGCACCATGTCATGTCTCTGAACCATGGTATCGGTTATAACGGATGCGCAATCGAACTGTTACTGCCGACCTATGGTAATGAATTAGGCTTAAAAGGCAAGATCTGTACACACTGGGTACTGAATCCTCATCCTACGCTGATTCCGGCAATTGAAGACGGCTGGGTCAAGCAGGTATGCGCATTCGGCGGTGAAGTCGGTATGGAGAAATATACAGCAGCACGTCCGGATATCTTCTTTACCGGCAGAGACGGCTCTCTGAGATCCAATCGTGCGGCAGCACAGGTTGCGGGTCTCTACGGCATGGATCTGTTCCTCGGCGGAACCCTGCAGATGGACTATGCAGGCAACTCTTCCACCGTAACCAACGGACGTTTGTCCGGTTACGGCGGAGCTCCGAACATGGGAAATATGTCCGGCGGCAGACGTCATGTTACCCAGGCATGGAAAGATATGGCACCTGGTAATGGTTCGATGATTTCCGGCCGTAAGCTGGTTGTACAGATGGTGAAGTCCGCTTCCAAATTCGGTCCGGCATTTGTTCCGGAACTGGATGCGGTCAAGATCGGCAGAGACGCAGGTATGGATTCCGTACCGGTCATGATGTACGGTGAAGATGTAACACACGTTGTTACCGAACAGGGTATTGCTTACCTGTATACAGCACATACACCGGAAGAAAGAGGAAAGCTCATGGGCGCAATCTCCCAGGGTACACCTCTCGGTGATACGGTAAGCGCGGAAGAACTGAAGAAGTTCCGTGAAGAAGGCAGAGTTGCTTTACCGGAAGATCTGGAAATTGATCCTTCCCGCGCAACGAAAGATATGCTTGCCGCAAAATCTTTAGAAGAAATCAGTGAGATTTCCGGTGGTTTATACGAAGTGCCGGAAAGCTTTAAGAAGAAGTAGGAGGACAACTATGGCTACGGCAAAACAAGAAGAGTTACTGAAGAAAAAGGAACTCCTCAAACAAGGCGGTGGTGAAAAGGCAATTGCCAGACAGCACTCTCTGGGCAAACAGACAGCCCGTGAGAGACTGGCTAAGCTCTTTGATGAAGGAAGCTTCATCGAAACCGGTTTGTTTGTGAAACACAGATGCACGAACTTCGGCATGGAAAAGAAAGAAGCTCCCGGTGACGGTGTTGTGACCGGTTATGGAACAGTAGACGGAAGATTAGTCTATGCGGCAGCGCAGGACTTCACCGTAATCGGAGGATCTCTGGGTTATGAACACGCAATGAAGATCGCGGCAGCCCAGGAAGCAGCTCTGAAAGTTGGTGCTCCGATGATCTGTATCAATGATTCCGGCGGAGCCAGAATCCAGGAAGGTGTTGACGCCCTGGCAGGTTACGGACGTATTTTCTACAACAATACGATGGCTTCCGGTGTGATCCCCCAGATCTCCGTGATCATGGGTCCGTGTGCCGGCGGTGCGGTATATTCTCCGGCTCTGACAGACTTTATCTTCATGGTTCAGGGAACCGGTGAGATGTATATTACCGGACCTGCGGTCATCAAGGCAGTTACCGGTGAAGAAGTGACTTCGGATGCTCTCGGCGGCGCCATGACACATAACTCTGTCTCCGGCTGCGCGCAGTTTGCCTGCAGCAGTGAAGATGACTGTATCGCAGAGATCAAGCGTCTGCTTTCCTTCCTGCCTTCCAACAATATGGAAAAAGCTCCGGTTGTGGCTTGCACAGATGATCTCAATCGTGAAGATGAGAACCTGAACAGTTTTGTACCGGAAAATCCGAATAAAGCTTATGACATGTTTGAAA
Source organism: Solobacterium sp. (assembly GCA_017512555.1). GTDB lineage: Bacteria > Bacillota_I > Bacilli_A > Erysipelotrichales > Erysipelotrichaceae > Bulleidia. Next base: position 3,644 of record JAFWFE010000080.1, read on the forward strand.
TCATCCGTTCTCTTGCGGATAACGGGGATTACATGGAGTATCAGCCATACTTCGCCAAGAATATCATTACCTGCTTTATCCGTCTGAACGGTAAGAGTGTAGGTGTGATCGCTTCCCAGCCTAAGTTCATGGCAGGTGTTCTGGATATCAACGCTTCTGACAAAGCATCCCGTTTCATCCGTACATGCGATGCGTTCAATATTCCTCTTCTGACTCTGGAAGATGTTCCGGGTTTCCTCCCGGGTACATCCCAGGAACACGGCGGTATCATCCGTCATGGCGCAAAGATGCTGTTTGCGTACAGTGAAGCTTCCGTACCGAAGGTAACTCTGATCACACGTAAGGCCTACGGCGGCGCGTACATTGGCATGTGCTCCAAGCATTTAGGCGCAGATATCGTCTATGCATGGCCGGATGCGGAAATCGCAGTCATGGGTGCTGAAGGTGCCGCAAATATTATCTTCTCCAAGGAAATCAAGGCAGCGGAAAATCCTGCCGAAAAGCGTAAAGAGAAGATTGCGGAATACCAGGATGCTATGATGAATCCATATGTCGCCGCAAGCCGCGGTTTCGTGGATGATGTCATCATGCCCAGCGAATCACGCAAGTACATCATCGCCGCATTTGAATCTCTGGAAGGCAAACGTACAGATAAACCAATGAAGAAACATGGGAATATCCCTCTGTAAGGAGTATCTATGTTTGGTGAACATTTAACGATAGGACAGGCAGTCACTGTCTGTATCTTCTCCATAACTGTAGTATTTCTGGTCCTGTTCTCCATTACCTTACTGATCAATATCACAGCGAAGATCGTCAACAGAAAGAAACCTGAGAAACAGGCACCTGCGCCGGTAACCAAGGCTGCTCCGGCACCTGCGGAAACACCACAAGTCAAGGATGACAGTCAGACCGCATTGATTGCGGCAGCCGCAATCGCCGCCTACTTAGGCAAAAGCGCAGACCAGATCATTGTCCGTTCAATTACCCCGGTACATACCCCGGAATCTAACTGGAGCCGTGAGTCACGTCTAGGTTCCTTACAATAAAAAGGAGAGTAAAACATATGTCTATAAAGAAATTCCGTATCGTAATCGATGGCGTAGCTCATGATGTAGAAGTAGAAGAACTTGG
>JAFWFE010000081.1 GCA_017512555.1 Solobacterium sp.
ATACCTCTGCCGGACTATTATACATTTCAGGAGATCTTTCCCCGTGAGATGGGTGAGAAATATCTCACGGAGACGTATCACAGTGTACCGAAGTCCAACATACTCTGGACGAAGATCAACCGCCGTCATACCACGTATGTGTCGGAGAAGATGCTTGGGCATGAGATGGACTGGGGTATCTCTGTCGATGTATATCCGATGATCGGTGCCGCGAACTCCGCGTTTGGATTATCCTGGCAGAAGTTTCTGATCCAGACCGGTAAGGTAATGGTGTGGACAGAGTTTGAGCGTCACGCCGGAACGAAATACTTCGGGTGGCAGAAGATCGGCTATCTTACCTACGCGTTACCCAGAAGTTTTCGTCACTGGATAGCAGACAGGATCATGTCCAGGGTAATGATCGATCCACGAAAGACGAAACGGATCAGTACGATTGACGGAGCACATTTTGACGCGAAATACACACACGAGATGTGGGATACCATGATCACCGGTGATTTTGAAGGTGAGTCATTCTGTATGCCTGCGGAGTACGATACGATTTTGAGGATCATGTACGGGGATTATATGACATTGCCTCCTGAAGAAGAACGGATCGTTCACTTCAAGGAGAATATCGTCTTCAGTTTATACAGGGACAGTGATGAAATACGTGCAGATCGAAAGAGTGAGCCGGAGGTCAGAACTTCGGTAATTCTCGCTGTACATAACGACGCAGATTCTCTGAAAGAATGCCTGGACAGTATTCTTGCGCAAAGTCAGAAAGAGATTGAGGTTATTCTTACGGGTGATGGATGCCCGGAACTGTGCCGTGAATATACCGGTAAATATCCGTGTATCACGTTGGTTGAACATACGCAGGGGATTCATGGCGCATATAACCAGGCACTGGATCTGGCGAAGGGAAGATATGTTTACTTCATGAATCCGCAGGATATCGTTACTCCGGATTTGTTTGAGAAGTGTTATCGGACATGTGAAGAGAGATATCTGGATTATGCGGTCTTTCATTCCCTGGCAGATCCGGATAAGAATTACAGCGGCGCGGAGTACTGGGAACTGGTTCGTAATCAGGGTGGAATACCATATGAACCTGGGCAGTACTATATCCGCAAAGATTTCCTGCAGAAGAATAACCTGTACTTCCGGGAAGAATCCTGTATTGAGGATGACTGGTTCCTGCGGTTATATATCCACGGGCAAAGTATATGCGGTATTCCGGAGACAGAACTCTCTGGCTTCGGGAAAGTATCTATGCCGGATCAATCCGCTGAAGACCTTCGGGATGAATTCATATGTACATGGGATGTTCTTCAGAAAATCCGTGAGGAGTATCCGCAGGCAGAGTATCAGAGAATGACTGAGGATATGATGATCCGGAATGTACAGCGTGTTCTGCGTCATAAATCAGATGTGAAAGTCGTGGTTTATGGTACGGGAATCGTCGGTAAACGTTTCCTGGACAGATACAGAGAGAAGTATGGCGAGCCGCAGACGGAACCGGTCTTTATGAACACAGAGGTCCGGGACACTACCTTTGAGGGATATCCGGTGATCGCTTTGAATCAAGTCAGGGAGTATTCGCCGGATGTGGTAGTCATCGCCAGTACCAGGTATAAAGACGAGATGATTGACGCAATACAGCAGGTTTTGGGACAAGTCCGGTATTGTTGTGTATACTGAGTAAGAATACGGGGAGAAACAGCGATGGGTGATAAGAAATACAACGTAGGATATGTGATGGGTGTATTTGATCTGTTTCATGTCGGACATCTGAATCTGGTGCGCAGAGCCAAAGAACAGTGTGATTACCTGATTGTAGGTATATTGACGGATGAAGTCGTCTCGGAGATCAAGCATATTGTGCCGGTGATTCCGTTTGAACAAAGAAAAGAAATCATGGAAGCGATCCGGTACGTGGATGAAGTAGTCGCCATTGATGAAATGAAGTATCTCTCCAAGGTCAATGAGTGGCACAGACATCCGTTTGATTGTTTATTTTCGGGGGATGACTACAGTACGAATGAATACTGGATGGAAGAAAAAAGAATCCTGAATACACTGGGTTCGGATATCCAGTTCTTCCCCTATACAAAGTCACAAAGTTCAACAAAAATCAAAAAAACCATGTCGGACAGAGAAAACAAAAAAGAGTAAATAAACAGGCAGATCCATGATGATCTGCCTGTATCGTTAATGGGTTGTTATAGGTTACTGTATTTTAGTTTTGTTTCTTGATCATTGTCTTTAACCAGTCGTCATATACAGGTAATTCAATACCCAGGTAAGTATGAGCAGAGTACATTTCTTCTACTAAACGTGGTGAAATTCCATCTTCCGGTAAATAGAACAAATCAAAGAATTCCTGTATGAAGGATTCTGCTGTATCCCAGGCAATACCCAGATTTTGCAGTTCTTCCGGACTTCGCAGTTCTTCCTGGAACACCGGCGTTCCGTCTTCGGACATATGATTCAGGGAAGGGTCAGGGGAAGAGAAGTAATTTTCCAGTTCAACATATCCGTGCAGAAGATCCGGATTTTGTCCCTGAAGATAGTATTCAATCATCGGTTCTTTTAAAGTTTCCGAAGAGTATGTACCAAAATAGAACCCGTAAAAAGAGTACGGAAGAACCTGGGAAAGACATTTCTGGGTATTTCCTACCGCGATAAAATCTACGACCGCATAGTCTCCACCCTGACGCATACCAACCATTTCAGAATAACGAAGATATCCCTGCCGGGCAATTTCCGCATTCTTATGAATGATCGGCATATGTCGTTCAATATACTCAACGTTTAATTCTCTGTGATCATGAGGAAGTAACTGGTCCGCTGGGATGAAATATACTTTTTCCAGGAGCTCATCTGTGTTTAATCCAAAGCTTCTGCCGACCTCTGTCATACGTTCTGCCTGCATATTTTCATCTGAGCAGCATAGGAAAGACGAATGCCGGTTCGCGGAATAATAGATTGACGGAGGTAATGAATACCGGTTACGGATTCGTTCATAGAGTTTATAAGATAACCACCCGTCTCTGGCAAGGAACAGAACTCCATCGTATTGTCTGATTTGTAATTTCTGGATCAACCAGCACATATGCCCTGCAATCAATGGACCGATAACAGTGTTTGCCATATATGCCATACGTTCCGGCAGAGGAAGTTCCCAGCGGTTCGGATTCTGGAAAGGATCCGCAAAGATACGTGATACAGTCAAACCAAGAAGACAACGTTCCGCCAATGTGGAAGCGAACTCAAATGTTTTTAACCACGGACTGTTCTGCGCAAGAGAAAGCGCGGAAGGGATGAGTACACTGTCAATTCCGTATTCTTCCGGAGCTTTACCGTCTGCCTCGGGATGATCCCCGATATGCAGGATATCACCGGGGTGATCACACAGACCAAGTAATTGCGAATACAGACCAGCCATTTTTGCCTGTTTGTAGTCACAGGAAACGAATATCTGTTCATATCCGGAAATACCTTTTTCCTGAAGAATCTCTTGAAGAACAGGCGCCGGCAGATACATGTCACTGGTCAGTACCACACGTTTTCCCTGTTCCAGCGCATAGTAAAATAGTTCAACGACTGCTTTCCGGGGTTCCAGAACAGATCGTTCAACATCGATTTCAAGCTGTTTCACCGCTTTTTCTATATCCGGATTCCAGTTGTAGAAATCCGCCATGATCTCGTAGATATCATCCAATGTACAAAAGGGAGTATTATCTTCTGTTTTTGCCCGTATTGCGGCGAATCTGTCTGCCCGGTATCCGGCCTGCTTAGCCTTATGCTCCGCAAATATATACACATCTCTCGGATATAGTGTTTTCCGTATAAGTAACGTGTCAAAGATATCAAAAGAGATCACAGAGTGTTTACTGATCATTTGCTTGACCATATCTTTCCGATCAGGAGAGAAAGGGATCTTTTCAGGGATATCACGATTAGGCAGAAGACTGTTGAAGTTGAGAACAATGTGATCCACAAAATGAATTGTATGAATACCGTAACAACGCGGCAAGATAAACTCATTAACTAAACCACTCCCAAAGTAGACAATTTTCTTTCCCGGGAAGGACTCTGTAAGCGTACGGAATGACAGGTCTTCCCCTGTACGGTGGATCAGTTCCGATTCCGATTCCAGAAAACCGTATTTTTTTAAAGCATGTATCTGCAGATCTTCCGGGAAGGATTTACGCAGGCTGAAGCGCAGTATCTTTCCTCTATTGCGCAGTTCCGGAATCAGCTGGGTAAATAACTCATTCGGAACCAGAGGAGTGGATATCGCTAAAGAAGGGAAGATTGTTTCCATCACTTCAAAGGACACAACATCGTAGGGATAACAACCGGAAAGAGAGTTCCCCAGCGTCAGAGGTTCTGCTATACCTGCCTGATAATGGACATAGAACTCATCCAGACCATACATGTTGTAGATTTCAATATAATTATCTTTACAGATACGCCGGATATCACGGAACGCGGCTTCTGCGTACTTCACGCGCTCTGTGAGGATGACCAGGTCCACGTCACTGTTCCGGAGATCTTCCCCGGTATAGATCCGCAGGCCGTTCCAGGAATCTCCCTCCAGCGGATCCATACTCATGACACCGGCAAAATTATACTCATCTCTAAACCGGTGAAGTATCGCTTCCGCGTAATTCCTGGACCCATGAAGCAAAATACGCTTCCCTTTCATGGAAGAGAAATGCCGGTTGAAGTTTTCCAGAACATATTCAATCTCTGTCATCTTATCTTTTATAACACCTTTTACAGTACCTTTCCAGAGAATCTGTATCTTTCTGCGACTTACGGCAACGCATAATCAATGTACCATACATCGGAAGAATAAAAAAGAAGGGGATCTGAGGATCCCCTTCCTGTGAAATGCCCGTTATTATTTCGTGTAGTTTGTCGCATTCTCACCGGCAATACGGCCGAATACAACGAAGTCTGTAACAGCGTTACCACCCAAACGGTTACCGCCATGTACACCACCGGTGACTTCACCAGCCGCATACAGACCAGGAATGACATTACCCTTTGTGTCGATAACTTCTGCGTTGGTGTTGATCTTGACACCACCCATGCAGTGATGGATACCCGGGGAGATCTGAACGGCATACAGAGGCAGTTCAGCTACGTATGTCTTATTCTTTTCAGGATTGGCACGGCCAAATTCCGCATCTTCACCTGTTTCACAGGCAGTGTGCCACTTATCAAGTGTTTCCTGTACAACAGCTTCCTCAACACCGATCAGTTTTGCGAGATCCGCGACAGTATCACACTTGATCATATAGCCCTTACTGACATACTTCTTGATGACATTGGATTTCGCAGCTACTTTCTCATCAGTAACCAGCCATGCATAGCTATCAGGCTGTTCATTGACGGCAGCCGAGACAACATCTCTGGTACCATTCTCATTGGTGAAACGCACACCGTTCTTGTTCAGCAGGATCGCACCGTCACCACGCAGAGATTCAGAGATCAGAGAACCATCTGTCTGTACAACAGTCGGATGGATCTGGATCTGTTCAAGATCACGGAAATCTGCGCCGACTGCCTCCAAGAACGCAATCGCGTCACCGGTAATGGTAGGTGCGTTGGTGGAGACATAGCCCTTCAGATCCGGTCTGTACTTGACGATCAGATCCGGGTTGGAACCGAAGCCGCCGGTTGCGATAATTACAGCGTCCGCATGGACTATGATGTTATTGCCGTCGCTGTCGGTAGCGTGCAGACCCACAGCCTTGCCGTTATCCATCAAAATCTCATCAACTTTTGCACTGTACACGATCTCGATACCGAGGTCTTCACATGTCTTAGAAAGATGTTCTACGAGGAATGTACCGACAGAGAGGATATCCCCTTTAGCATTTACAGGACGGTGCTGACGATAAGCACTGGCACCGCCGGCCAGACCGACATCACTTAACGGCGCATCGATGGAATCCAGCCAGTCGATTGCTGCCGAAGAATTTTCTGCCAGTGTTCTGACAAGTTCAGGATCGTTGATGTCATGGCCGCCTGTCATGGTGTCTTCGTAAAACAGATCTACGGAGTCTTCAATTCCCTGTTCCGCCTGGTAATGTGTTTCTGCAGCGTTCATACCGCCTGTAGCGTAACTGGAGTTTCCGCCCGGGAATAAGCCTTTTTCAAGAATGATGACAGTTTTGCCGTTCTGTGCAGCCGTAATCGCTGCTGTCATACCGGCACCGCCGGCACCCGCAATGACGATATCCGCAGTCTTTTCAATTTCCTTTACTGCTGCTTCTTCCTGCAGCGGAACAAGTGCTTCGGGATCTGCTCCGGCCTGACGCAGAGCTTCCGATACAGCTGCCAGGAATCCTGTGGAACTGACCGTAGCATTCGTAATAGTATCAATATTCGGAGACTGAACAGCGATTACCTTTTCCGCAAGTTTTGGAACTGCTAAACCACCGACTGTCGGTGTTTCTCCATCGATCGTATATTCGATATTTTCGATCTTATTATCGGAAACCGTAACTTTGACCTTGATCGGGTTGCTTTCTCCGGTATAACCGGCAGCTTCAGCCTCATATGTTCCTGCCGCAAACAGTGCGCCGGCAGGTACTTCTGCAATTTCTTTCTTTTTTACACTGTTTACACCAAATGCATATCCACCGGTGAAAACAAGTAATAAAGCAAGTGCCAATGCTAATGCACGTAAGGCTAATTTGCTTTCTTTCATGATATTTTCCTCCTATATCAGTGTGAAAATTATAACATTATCCGTATCATTACCGCTATATACAAACGTAGTTTCACTCAGTTTTTCGCTATAATACAGGTAATAAGAGGAGAAGTACCATGGACAGAGAAGAAATCACCAGATATGTTAACGCAAATACCGCTGAAGCCATAACCCTGCTGGAAACCCTGGGCAAGATTCCTGCCCCGAGTCATCACGAAGATCTGCGGGCAGAATTCTGCCGGAAATGGTTCGCGGAGAACACAAACGGAGAAGTATCTATAGATACAGCCAAGAACGTCGTATGTAAGTTTGAAGTCAATAACGGAGATTACGCGGTAGTCATGGCGCATACCGATGTTGTCTTTGAGGATACGGAAGAACTGCCGATGACCCGGGAAGGGAATATCCTTGCGGCACCGGGAATCGGAGATGATACAGCGAATCTGGTCAACCTGATGATGGCAGCGCGTTATCTGTCGGAGAAGAGAGATCTGCTGAAGAAGAACCTGCTGGTTGTGGCCAATGCCTGTGAAGAAGGTCTGGGTAACCTGGATGGATCCAAACAGATTTTCAGGGACTACGGAGAGAAGATCACAGAGTTTATTTCTCTGGACGGGAATCTCGGGGGACTGACCGACAAACCGGTAGGTTCACACCGTTACCAGATTACCGTGAAGACCCAGGGAGGACACTCCTACGGGAATTTCGGCAGAGATAATGCAATTGAACTTATGGCGAGAATGATTGAGAAGTTATACGCTGTAGAACTGCCCAAAGAAGCGTACACGACGTTTAATGTCGGAACGATCAAAGGTGGTTCAACCGTTAACTCCATCGCTCAGGAATGTTCCATATTGTACGAATACCGCAGTGAGAACGAAGACTGCCTGAAGTACATGCAGGAGAAACTGAATCAGATCGTAGAAGGATTCAAGGCGGAAGGAAAAGACGTAGAGATACAGATCCTGGGTATCCGTCCCGGTATGGGTGAGATCGATCAGGAAAAGCTTGCGGCATTCACGGAAAAGAATCTCAGGATCATACAGGAATACTACAATGAGGAAGTCAGAGTACACGCAGGATCTACCGATGCCAATATACCGTTATCCATGGGTGTAATAGCCAATACGATCGGTACGATCACCGGTAAAGGAGCGCATACCCGGGAGGAGTGGGTAGATCTGGATTCCATCCCTGCCGGTATGTCACTGGCAATACACTTACTCTGTGAATATCTGGGATAAATCATGACAAGAAAAGGGAGGTTGAACCTCCCTTTAACATGTTCTGTCTGAATATAAGTTATACCAATCCGATCAGTAAACCCAGGGTATGGACAATAAACGCCATGATCCAGGCAATGATACATTGTCCGACAGCTACACTTAGTGCCCAGCTGCTGCCTAGTTCTCTGCGTATGGACGCGATGGCCGCAACACACGGAGTATACAGCAGACTGAATACCAGCATGGTCAAAGCACCAAGAGTGGTCAGCGCAGTGACAGCGCCGCCCTCGGACCCAAATAATACTTCCATGACCGACACAACACTTTCCTTGGCAATAAAGCCGCTGATCAGGGAAGTACAGATACGCCAGTCTCCCAAACCGAGAGGTCTCATCAGAGGTGCCAGTACACCAGACAATACCGCCAGGATACTCTGTCTGGAATCTTCTACGATATTGAGGTGGAGATCAAACTCCTTCAGGAACCATACCGCAATCGTTGCCAGCAGAATGACTGAGAACGCTCTCTGCAGGAAGTCCTTGGCTTTCTCCCACAGCAGCATCATAACACTGCGGACGCCGGGCATACGGTAGTTGGGAAGCTCCATGACAAAGGGAACGGCTTCCCCGGTAAATACCGTCTTTTTCAGGATCCAGGCCATCAGGATCCCGGTCAGGATACCAAAGACATAGAGACCGGTCATGATCCATCCCCCTCTGCCGGGGAAGAACGTACTCACAAAGAACGCATAGATCGGTAATTTGGCCGTACAACTCATGAATGGTGTCAGTAAGATCGTCATCCGGCGGTCTCGTTCACTCGGCAGTGTACGTGTAGACATGACAGCAGGTACCGTACATCCAAAGCCGATCAACAGGGAGATGATACTTCTTCCGGAAAGACCGATCTTCCGTAATAACGTATCCATGAAGAACGCTACACGGGCTATATACCCGCTGTCTTCCAGAATGGACAGGAAGAAGAACAATGTCACGATGATCGGCAGGAAACTCAGGACACTGCCTACACCCTCAAAGATACCGTCAATGATCAGACCGTGAATGACTTCATTGATTCCGGCATTGGTCATTGCCTGATCAATGATCAGTGTAAGATGACTGATACCGATATCAAGCAGATCCTGTAACCACAGACCAATCACATTAAAGGTCAGATAGAAGACCAGGGCCATGATCAGGATGAATACAGGTAGTGCGGTATATTTACCGGTCAAAATACGATCCAGTTTCTGTGTACGGATGTGTTCCTTACTTTCGTGAGGCTTGATTACACACTGGTCACTGACTTTGGAGATAAACGTAAAACGCATATCCGCGATAGCTGCGCTGCGGTCAAGACCACATTCTTTTTCCATCTGGATGAGGATATGTTCAATGGTTTCTTTCTCGTTCTGATCTAATTTCAGCTGATCAATGATCAGGGAGTCACCTTCGATAACCTTGCTGGTCGCGAAACGATGGGGTAATCCGGCTCTTTCCGCATGGTCGGAGATCAGGTGGCCGATGGCGTGCAGACAGTGGTGGATCGCTCCGCCGCGGTCATCTTCGGAACAGAAATCCTGAGGAACAGGTTTTTCCTGGTATCTGGCAATATGCACGGCATGTTCCACCAGTTCATCTACACCCTGGTTCTTAACAGCAGAGATGGGGATGACCGGTACACCAAGCATGTCTTCCATGGCGTTGATGTCTACCGTACCGCCGTTGCCGGTCAGTTCATCCATCATGTTCAGGGCAATGACCATGGGTGTATTCATCTCCAGCAGCTGCATGGTTAGATACAGGTTTCTTTCAATATTTGTAGCATCAACGATATTGATGATCGCTTTGGGCTTTTCTTCCAGGACAAAATTACGTGAGACAAGTTCTTCACTGGTATACGGAGACATGGAGTAGATTCCCGGAAGATCTGTGATCATGGTATTGGGATATCCGCGGATCTCTCCGTCCTTGCGGTCTACGGTAACACCCGGGAAATTACCCACGTGCTGGCGTGAACCGGTCAATTGATTGAACAGGGTGGTTTTTCCGCTGTTCTGGTTACCGACTAACGCAAATGTAAGTACGGTATCTTCCGGCAGGGGATTGCCGGTTCCCTTGGGGTGGAACTTGCCGGATTCACCCAGACCGGGATGCTGCCGGTGTTCTCCCCGGTGATGATGTTCATGGTGTTCTTCGTCATCGTGATGATGATGGTGGTGATGATGTTCGGCTTTTTCAACATCGATCTTTGCGGCATCTTCCAGGCGTAATGTCAATTCATAACCGTGAATGCGGATCTCCATGGGATCTCCCATCGGAGCCAGTTTGGTGACGGTCAGGAATGCTCCGGGGATGACGCCCATATCCAGAAAATGCTGACGCAGAGCACCGTCTCCGCCGATATGTATAATACGTGCTGATTCGCCTACAGGTATATCTTTCAGGGTTAACATGACACCACCTCCGTTAGAAGTTATTAATATCAATTATACTGACTATGATAGTAAAGAAAAAGCAGGAATCTTACTTGTGTGATTCACCGGGAAGATTCCTGTTTCTTATACATTGCTTATTTGACGATATGGATATTGTGTACCGGTTCAAAGTCGATGGGTGAATTCTTCCGGATATAGTCGGCCAGGAGTTCCGTTACATCTGTACGTATCTCCTGTAATGTTCTACATGGTTTCAACATGGTAAAACTGCTGCCACCGCTGGCCCGGAAGTTGTTTAAGGCAATGGTAAAGACCTGGTCGTCCAGGACTTCTTCTCCGTTGTACGTGAGAGAGGTAATGCGGTGTCCGGGATCGTTGGATACCGTGATGGTATATTCTACACCGTCAGCCATGTCATAGTTGTAGTACTTCGGCGCCGGTTCTTCGAATGCTTTGGAGATTACGATCTTTTCATTGCGTACAGACCAGAATTCCGCGCATCTTTCCAGGTATTCACGAAGGATACTGCTGGTGATTTCCTTGACGACAATCGTATCCGGGAAGACATACGTGTTGATGATATCACGCATGGTGATCTGGTGATGGAAGCCTGTCGCGTCCAGGAAGAGGGAGTTTGCGGCCAACTGTGCGCCGGTCAGCTCCATGAACATCTTGTTCAGTAAAGTGATCACCTGAGATTTATCTAATCTTGCGGATACGGGATCAGTGATTGCAAGGTCGATCTTTGTCTGCCCCAGAGGCTGATCCAGCCACTTCTGGCAGCGTTCTTCGTTGTACCGGATCTTCTCCAGGAGTTCTTCATCCGGCTCGGTATCTGCCTGTAATACCTGTATTTCTGTGGTATTGGTATCGGTGTACAGATCTACACATGCCAGTTCTCTGCCGTGGTTGTTGATCTGTACGTAGGCTTTGCCGAACGCGTTTCCGTATAACGTACGATGCTGGTGTCCGGCAATCAGCACATCGATATCCGGGATATTCTTCAGGATCTCATAGCCCTGGTTTTCCCCGTCCAGACGCTTGATTGGATATCCAGTCTCCAGATCCCGTTCAAAACCACCGTGATATACACAGATGATCACATCCGGTTTCTCCAGACGCTTCAGGATATCCACGGTCTTTTTCGCAGTCTCATACGCGTCCTGGAAACGCATATGCTTGATCGTACGCTGACTGACCCACTCCGGCACATGATGGGTGATGATCCCGAACAATGCTACTTTCTTGCCGGCAATCTCACGGATCACGTAGGTAGGACCCATGGTTTTCCCCCGGTATAACGCATTGGAGGTAATACATGGTGCGGAAACATAACGCAGATGGGTAAACAACGCATCTTCTCCCCGGTCAAAATCATGATTGCCTAAGTTGATATAGTCATAACCGATATGTTTCATGGCGATGGACATTGGTGATACTTCTTCCGGTTCATTCCGGTAATGGTAATAGGCAAGGGGAGAACCCTCCAGGTTATCTCCGTTATCTATGACCAATGTATTGTCATCTTTTAATAACTTGATTAACGTGGACAGCCGGGCAAATCCATAGTCCTTCTCTGTAACATCCGCATAATCATACGGAAAACAGTAACCATGAACATCCGATGTCACAAGAATACGAATTCGATCTTTCATCAGTAATCACTCCTTACAGGAATACGACCTCAAAAGAATACCACATACCCCGGACAAGAAAAAAGCCTGTTTCCAAGGAAATAAGCTTTTTCTGAAATCCTGTTTTATTTTGCCAGATCTGCGATAATTTCCGCGCACTTGTCAATGCCGATCGCTTCTGTATCCAGGGAGATATTGTAGTTTTGTGCTACACCCCATTTATTGTCAGTATATAACTGATAGTAACTGATACGACGTTTGTCTTTATCTGTAATACGCTTTTCCGGATCTATATCGGTTTCTCCGTACTCATGTACGATTCTCTGCATTCTGGCTTCTTTCGGCGCATGAATAAATACTTTCAGAATATCGTCACGATCACTCAGGATATAGTCTGCGCAGCGTCCGACGATTACACACGGACCCTGTTCCGCAAGTTCCTTGATAATACCGCACTGGATTGCCCAGATCTGATCACTGTTGTTTAAGCCATAGTAATCTGTACGGGACAATGCCGCAAAAATACCGGAATCTACAGCGTCTTCGCTATGTTCACGGATATAGTTCTCCGCAAATCCGCTCTGTTCAGCGATCTTCGCAATGATCTCACTGTCGTAGCAGGGAATACCGAGAATCTCTGCTGCCTTTTTACCTACGGTACGTCCGCCGCTGCCGAATTCACGGCTGATTGTAACAATTTTCGTCATATACTGTCACCTCGTCTTTATTAACCATATATTATCATACACCTAGTTTATGAAGAATACATGTTAAACAAATAAGATTTTTACCCGTAAATTGCTTTGTACCGGGTGATTTATATAAGATAATATATTAGCGGAGAATCCTGACTTAATGCGTAAATGGACAAATCAAGACTTTGAATCATTACTAATACTGTTATTTTGTCTTGTGCTGGTCAGCAGCCTGGTACTCATTTTCACGTTTTCTCCGGGTATCATATATTACGATGTCTACGATTATTGTGAAGGACTACCGCTGGCGGAAGCGACCATTCAGGCAAAGTCTCTGATTCATCCGAACTATATTTACTACTACATTCTTCCTTTAGGGCCGAATGTACTCATAGCACCGTTTATCTTGTTGTTTGGGTATACCATGTTTGCGAATCAGGCAGGAATGATCGTGTATCTGTGCATGTATCTGGGTGTGTTGTACAAGCTTGCCAAGGCGCTGTATGAGGACAAGAAAAGCCGGCTTCTGTTCTGTATTGTCCTGTCGTTGTTTGTCTATACCTATATCGGGGATAATCTCCTGCATCATCTGCTGGCATACGGCATCGGGTTTGTGTGTTTCCTGGGTGAGCTTGCCTGTGTAATTGAGATCCGCAGACAACAGAATGTGCGTAAAAATACGATTCTGCTGGCTATTCTGGCCTTCTGGAGTTCTGCGAACGGGATCTCTCCGGCAGCACTTTCCGGGTTCTCGATCCTTGCCGGGCTTCTTTTCACTGGTATCCGGAACGGAAAGTGGAACACGAAAGAGAATCTGTATGTTCTGAAAACAATGTTTCCGGCAATGCTCATCGGATTTGTGTTGTACATATATCTGAATAATACGGCGATGACCATGAATTATACGAATTTAAGTCGTTTTATTCTGGATAAGGCGAATACGGTTGTCTACAGGATCTTTAACTACATGCCGGCAGATTATCTGAAATTATTCTATTACGATCCTGTAAAAGTTCCTTTATTCAGTTTATCCGGATTCCTGTGCATGATTCGTCTGTGTTTTGCGTTGGCTGTGCCGGTGTTCCCGGTGTGGATCTTCCGGAAGTATTCCGTGAAGACAACCATGGATGATGACCGGTCTTTGATTTTCTGGTCTTGCGGTATGGTCATACTTGTATGTCTGGCACAGTATATTCTGATGACTTCTTCGGTATTGAGATTCTTGTTCAACGGTGTACTGGGCATGTTTCTGATTTGCGCAGTGCTGTTTACGGATCATCAGGAAAAGATTCCTGCGGGTATACCTGTGCTGGCAGCGCTGATTGTGCTCATGACCGTAAAAATGTTTGTGGTAACCTATCCGTATGGTTTAACTGTAAAGAAACAGTATGAAGATCTCAACGATCTGTTAGACCAGGAAAATCTTCCCTTCGGGTATTGTTTTGCGCAGAATCCCCGGCCGCTGGAGATTCTTTCCCAGCATAAAAACAAAATCTATCCGATTTATTACGATGAGGGTAAAGAGAGATTCAAAGTATCTTATGACCGGACTTACACATGGGATCAAAAGAAACCGGAAGGAATTGACAGATTCTATATCGCTTTTGATCCAGCCAAGCCGGAAGATCAATTTTATGCCAAATTTGGACAAGATCTTCTGGATTCCTGCAGAGAAAAGATTACATTCAACAATTTGACTCTGTTAATCTATGATATGGAAGACTGGGACAGAGTCATGTCGGAGTAATATGATGAACAGGAAAAAGTTAACTGTAATCATACCTTGTTATAATGAGGAAGCGAATATAGCATCTCTGGCAAAAAAGGTCAGAGAAGCCGCAGAAGACGCAGAAATCATCATTGTGGATGATTGTTCCACGGATCATACCCGGGAAATCCTGGAACGGGATGTACGTCCACTGGCAGACCAGATTCTGTATCATGAAGTGAATCAGGGCAAAGGGGCAGCTCTGCGTACAGGGATCATGCATGCGGCAGGAGATATGGTAATCATCCAGGATGCGGATCTGGAGTATGACCCGAAAGAGTATCCCTTACTTACAGAACTGATTGAGCGCGGAGAAGCGGAAGTTGTCTACGGGTCCAGATTCATGCAGGGAACACGTAAAGGGTATCTGATGAACCGCTTGGCGAACCGTTTCCTGACCTCTCTGTCTAATATATTTACACACGAACACCTGACAGACATGGAGACTTGTTACAAGTGTTTTAAACGAGAAGTGATCCAGTCGGTAGATTTAAAGGAAAACCGTTTCGGCTTTGAACCGGAAGTTACTGCCAAGATCGCAGCGAAGGGAATACAGATCAAAGAAGTACCGATCTCTTATTATCCCCGTACAAACGAAGAAGGGAAGAAGATCGGTTTTAAGGATGGTCTGCGGGCGATTTATTGTATCTGGAAATATCGCAGAGGATGAAGATAGTACAAAGATCTTGTGATTCTTTGGTAAAATAAAATCAAAGATAAGGGAGTACTTCCCGGAAAGGAAAGACAATATGCTTCATGAGGTAAAGTTTTTATCATTCAACGAAAGAGATCAGGTACATGGTTGGATCTATGTTCCTGCCTGCGAACCCAGCGGTATCATTCAGCTGATTCATGGTTTTGGCGAACACTCTCGCAGATATCTGCATATGATTACTACGTTTATGGAAGCCGGATATATTGTGGCTGCGGATGATCATGTCGGTCATGGTAAGACAGCGGTAGAGAATGACTGCTGGGGTGACTGGGGTGACAAGGGATTTACAACCATGGTGGAAGATGAGAAGAAACTCCATGATCTGGTTGTAGAGAAATATCCGGATATTCCGTATTTCATGTTTGGTCACAGTATGGGTTCCTTTATTACCAGACAGTATATGGCAAGATATGGTGAAGATCTCGCCGGCGCAACGATCTGCGGTACCACCGGTGTATGGCCGAATCTGGAAGAGAATATCGCGGTTGTGCAGAAACTCGTGGATGAAGGCAAGGGAACAGAGTCTGATCCTACATTAGGCGGCCAGTTCATGGGCTGGATGTTTGCGCGTTGTACAGAGGGTGTGAAGTTAGGCAATGAGTGGATTTGTGATGATCCATGGGTACAGAAAGACCATGCGGAAGATCCGTTTGATGCCTTTACCAAACCTACCAGCAACCGTTCCTGGTTATATTTCATGCAGATGATGCAGGATATCACCGGTGAAGAATGGGCGAAGAAAGTACCGGAAGATCTGCCGGTATACAACATTGCGGGTGACCAGGATCCTGTCGGACAGTATGGTACAGGTGTATACCAGACAGCGAACTGGTTAATTGATACAGGTCATAAAGTAGATACAAGATTATTCACCGGTTATCGTCATGAGATCCATAACTATTCTGATATCCGTGAAGAAGTAGAAGAGAGTATCGTAGATTTCTTTGATTTCTGTGTATAGTACCTTCAGAGAATTCCAGTAGACAGTAACAGACCGGTCAGAAGACCGGTCTGTTTTCTTGGCTTGGCAAAGCCATTAAAACCCCCAGATAGTCTGGGGGTCCAAAAAGCTTTAGCGGAGAGATCATGAAAAAAAGCCTCCTGGCTTATAATTTCGTGTGTGGTCTGCGAAACTACAACGAAAGGAATAAGAGG
>JAFWFE010000082.1 GCA_017512555.1 Solobacterium sp.
GAGTAAAATAGAATTGCCATCATATTTTTGTATCAAAGTAGTATCAGGGAGGTAAAGAAATGTCAAATAACAGACCACACGGCAGAAAGCGCGGAGAGACAACCGCTTCCGGCGATGTCCATAAGCGTGATCAGGCTGAAGATGTTAAGGGTTCGGTAAAAGATAAACCAGAGCCACGCCCGCAAAGCAGACCTCAGAATACACAGAATACACAAAGAAATACAGGCTACGGACGCCAGAACATTGGCGTCACCCCGGTAGTGCGGGGAGTGACAAGAAGAGGAGGCGGGAGCTTCCTGACGAGGATCATTCTATTCCTGTTGATTGCCTTTTTACTGTACAGTTGTCTGATGAACGGGATGAGCAGCCAGACGGCGGCGAATCAACCGGCACCTACTGCTACAGCGAAGCCGACACCGACACCTGCACAGACAGCACAGCCAACCCCTACGCCAAAACCAAGTGTTAAGCCGTCCGGCTCTTTCGCGACAGCGTTCCAGCAGCCGACAACATCATACAATCACAACACAAGTACAAGTACGGTAGATACGTCAGTCGCAACCGGTGCTCGTGAGAAATACACCAAGATCAAGGGCAATGGTCAGGATCAGGTTACGGTAATGATCTATATGATTGCGACCGATCTGGAATCCAACTATGCGATGGGATCTAATGATCTGAATGAAATGTTATACGCGGATACCAGTGACAAGGTGAATATTGTCGTGGAATGCGGGGGTACGAGAAGATGGCAGAACAACGTCTTATCCAACCGTACCAACCAGCGTATCCAGGTTAAGGGCAACTCCCTGTACTGGCTGGACTGCAATGTCGGCATGAAACAGATGACCGATCCGAATACATTGGTGGATTTCATCAATTTCAGCACAAAGAACTTCCCGGCTGACCGGTATATGTTGATCCTGTGGGACCACGGTTCCGGCTCTGTCATGGGATATGGACATGACGAGAATTACCCGAATTCCACCATGACTCTGGATGAACTGTATAAAGCTCTCGGATCCGTCGGTGTGAAGTTTGACTTTGTCGGTTTTGACGCATGTCTGATGGGGAATACGGAAACCGCAGTAGCCGTATCACCGTATGCGGACTATCTGATTGCTTCAGAAGAGACTGAACCGGGTACCGGCTGGTATTACACCAACTGGTTATCTTCCCTGGCGAAGAATTCTTCCATTCCTACAACAGAATTAGGCAAGCAGATCATCGATGATTTCATCAAGGACTCTGCGTCCAAGTCACCTCGTGACAAGACTTCCCTGTCCCTGATCGATCTTGCGGAATTCAGCGCAACCGTACCGGCGAAATTAAAGCCGTTTGCCCAGCAGATCACGCAGAATATCCAGTCGGATAATTACCGTGCGGTAGCGAATGCCAGAAGCGTTACAAAGGAATTTGCGCAGTCCAACAGACTTGACCAGGTAGACCTTGTGCATTTCTGCCAGAATATCAACACCAACGCCTCCAAGGAACTCGCTGACGCGGTACAGAAATGCGTGAAGTACAATCGTACCAACAACATGAACAACGCCTACGGGCTGAGTATCTACTTTCCGTACTATTCAGCGAAATACGTGAATGCGGCAACGCAGATCAATAAGACCATCGGTATGGATGACGATTATTCCAGCGCGATCCGTTCCTTTGCGACAATGAGCTCCAGCGGACAGGCAGTGAATAACTATACTTCCAGTTCCCTGTTTGACTTGTTAGGCGGAGGACAGGCATCCTCACAGACCAACAATGTCAATACGCTGACCGCGGAAGATATCATGAGCTTACTGCTTGGGGGCGGTACAACGACATCCCAGCAGCAACAACCGCAGACCAACTACTATAACAACAATAGTTACTACGGATATGGAAACAGCTACGGCGGTTATCCGTCTGCTTCCCAGGATAACTCACTGAGTAATCTGCTCGGAGGTTCCGGAGGAATTGACCAGCAGACACTGGAACTGTTCTCCTCGCTGTTCTTCCGTTCCCATGTCGATACCGACCAGCTGGTATATTCCGAGAGAGACGGACAGACTGTCCTGGCTCTGGATGAAGACCAGTGGAAGAATATCCAGTACATCAAACAGAATGTCTGGGTCAAAGATGATACGGGGTATATCGATCTCGGACAGGACAATATCTTTGAATTCGATGATGACGGAAACCTGATCATCGACTATGACGGACGCTGGGTATGTCTGGACAATCAGCCGGTCGCGTACTACATGATCAGTGATGAATACGAGAGTGATGATGAGTATGTGACAACGGGATTTGTGCCGGCAATGGTTACCCATGATGTCCTGTACTATGATGAAAATGACGCGGAACAGCACGAGACGGTTACGGACCAGATGAATATCATCATCGAGTATTCCGACGAGAATCCGGATGGGATCGTCCTGGGCGGCCAGTTCGTGTATGACGAAGAGACAGAAGCCAAAGGTTTGTATCAGTTCCAGGCAGGGGATCAGATTGACTTCCTCTGTGACTACTATGATACAAACGGCAACTTCCAGCACGCGTACTATCTGAGTGAACCGATCACCGTGGGTGATACCCTGAAAGTCGGCGTATACCAGATTGAAGGAATGGAAATGCTGTACAGCTACTGTCTGACGGATATTTACAACGCGGTTCACTGGACACCTGTCGTTACCTACAAGTAGTCAGGAAAAAAGAAAAAGGCTGTTACGATTCTGTAACAACCTTTTTTTGATGCTTGGACGTAAAATTATAAGACTTTTGAATTGTGTTAATTTTATTGTTTAACGACGTCAGAAGCCTGCGGTCCACGCTCTGTCTGCTGAACCTCAAATGTAACAGCCTGACCATCTTCAAGGGTCTTGTAACCGTCACCCTGGATCGCAGAATAGTGAACGAAGATATCTGTGCCGTCTTCAGCAGTGATAAATCCGTATCCCTTTTCAGCGTTGAACCATTTTACTTTGCCTGTAGCCATTTTGTTTTTAAAATCTCCTCTTCTATCCTTTAGTGATTAGTGTGAATAACACACATAAAATGTACCATTATACACAAGAAGATACAAGTAAATTTATCTCTTTGATAAAACATTATCATAACTTGCGCTTTCGTAATATTCCATTAATAATTTCGAAAACAGGGTTCGGTAAAGACCCCAAAAAAGTGAGATAATAATATCAGTAAAGAGAGGAATCACTATGTTAAAACACATCATCGCTTGGAAATTACGCTCAGATCTCTCCGACACAGAGAAAAAAGAAGCAGCACAGAGGATCAAAGAAGGTCTTGAAGGATTGCGCGGAAAGATTCCCGGAATGCTTGAGATTCATGTACATATTCAACCTTTGAGTACATCTAATACAGACCTGTTGCTGGACTCGGTATTTGAGGATGAAGCAGCTTTGAAAGTATATGCCGAACATCCCCTGCATGTATACGTGAAAGAGAATATTACACAGCCTGCGGTGGAATCCAGAGCTTGTTTCGACTATACGGAATAATTCACTGTACCAGGCTTGGAATTTGAGATATAATCACTGTGCAGAGGCTGAGAAGAGAAGAGTAATCATCGGAAGACGCACAGAGAGCAGGTGGCTGGTGGAAACCTGCGGTATGAAGGTGATGAACATGGTCTTGGAGCCGGTAGAGTGAATATTTAGCTTTACCCGGAGAAGTCCGTTATAACTTTTGAGTGGCTTGTGTATACAGGCAAGATAAAGGTGGTACCGCGTGCAAGACGTCCTTTCGCAGGACGTTTTTATATATATTCTGGAGGAGACAGACATGGAAAACAAAGGGCCTTATTACCTGACTACTGCAATTACTTATACTTCGGGAAAACCTCATATCGGCAATGTATATGAGATCGTTTTATCTGACGCTATTGTTCGTTACAAGCGTATGCTTGGCTACGACGTACGGTTTATGACCGGTACGGATGAACATGGGCAGAAGGTTGAAGAAAGAGCTCTGGCAGATGGTGTTACACCGAAAGAGTTCGTAGATAAGGTGGCCGGGATCGTCAAGGATCAGTTTGACTGTATGAATGTTTCTTATGATAAGTTTATCCGTACTACGGATGCCTATCATGAACGGCAGGTACAGAAGATCTTTAAGAAACTGTATGAGCAGGGAGATATCTATAAAGGCAAATACGAGGGCATGTACTGCCAGGAGTGTGAGGCTTTCTATACAAAGAGCCAGCTGACAGAAGACGGCAAGTGCCCGGTATGCGGCGGTGATGTCAAACCGATGGAAGAAGAAGCATATTTCTTCCGTATGAGCAAATATGCGCCTCAGTTGATTGAATACATTGAGAATCATCCGGAATTCATCGTACCGGAAAGCCGTAAGAACGAGATGCTCAATAACTTCCTGAAGCCAGGTCTGCAGGATCTGTGTGTATCCCGTACATCGTTTAAATGGGGTGTGCCGGTAGACTTTGACCCGGATCATGTTGTCTATGTCTGGATCGACGCGTTAAGTAACTATATTACCGGTCTGGGATATGATGTGGATGGCAACAGTGATCCTCTTTATAAGAAATACTGGCCGGCGGATATTCATGTCATCGGTAAGGATATCGTACGTTTCCATACCATCTACTGGCCGATCATGTTGATGGCATTGGGTGAACCACTCCCGAAAACTGTCTTTGGTCATCCATGGCTTCTGACCGGAGACTCCAAGATGTCCAAGTCCAAGGGTAATGTCATCTACGCGGATGACCTGGTATCCCTGTACGGGCAGGACGCGGTAAGATACATCATGTTACATGAGATGCCTTACGCTCAGGACGGACATGTGACCTACGATACCATGACCGAGAGAATCAACAGTGATCTGGCGAATAATCTGGGTAATCTGGTCAACCGTACGCTGTCCATGCAGAATAAATACTTCAACGGTGAAGTAGCGAACCCCGGGATTGATGAACCTGTAGATGAAGAACTGAAGAAACTGGCAATGGAAACGATTGCCAAGGTAGACGCGAAGATGAATGATCTGCATATCGCGGATGCCCTGGAAGAGATCTTTGTTCTGTTAAACAGATGTAATAAGTATATTGATGAGACAACACCGTGGGCTCTGGCCAAGGATCCCGATCAGATCAGCCGTCTGGCTACCGTGCTGTATAACCTGCTGGAAGCCATCCGTATCGCGGCAGTATTACTCACACCGTTTATGCCTGTCACATCCGAGAAGATCCTGAATCAGCTTGGTACGGAAAAGAGAGACTACGATTCTCTGGCAGAATTCGGTCAGTATGAGACAGGTATCTCGGTAACCAAGACACCGGAGATCCTCTTCAAACGTCTGGACGAGAAAGAAGTCAGCGAGAAGATCGCGGTGATTCAGGAGAAGATCGCGGCACAGCGTAAGGTACAGGAAGAACGTCAGGCACAGATCAGTGTAGAAGATTTTGCGAAGATCGTGCTGAAGGTAGGCAGAGTCGTTGCCTGTGAAAAACACCCGAATGCGGATAGTCTTCTGGTCATGAAGGTGGATGTGGGAGAACCGAAACCGCGTCAGATCGTATCCGGTATCGCTGGCAGTTATACTCCGGGACAGATGATCGGCAAGCATATCGTTGTCATCACTAACCTCAAACCGGCAGTGATCCGCGGACTGGAGAGCCAGGGTATGCTGCTGGCAGGCAAGGAGGGTAACCTTCTGGCCGTAGCGGAAGTCAACGGATTGAAACCAGGCACAAGAATCAACTAACAGAGCGTGTAACCACGCTCTTTCGTACAGTGAGGAATAACATGCAGAGATACATGATCATGAGCCGGCCGGATGAGAATTCGCGCCGTCTGGAAGAAAAGACACACAAAATCCTGGCAGAGAATCATTACATCCTGGATAAGGAAAATCCGGAAGTGGTTTTCGTCATCGGCGGAGATGGTACGTTCCTTTATGCCGTACATCAGTATGTACAAAAATTACAGAACCTGAAGTTCTACGGGATCCATACCGGTACTCTGGGTTTCTATACCGATTACCAGGAAGCGGACTATGATGAGTTTATGGATACCTTCCTGCGCGGTGCATACATGGAGATCAGTTACCCCCTGTTGTGTGTCCATGTGGGAGATAACACCTACCATGCCTTAAATGAAGCAAGAATCGAGAATGTCACACGTACACAGACGATGAATGTGTGGCTGGATGACGTCTTCCTTGAAGTGTTCCGCGGTACCGGTCTGTGTGTATCCACGCAGCTGGGGAGTACAGCATATAACCGTTCCCTGGGAGGCGCGGTAATCCAGGAGGGTACGAATATCATACAATTGACAGAAATTGCGGGAATTCACCACAGTCAGTATCGTTCCTTGGGATCACCCCTGGTCATGAACGAGAATATTACCGTACATCTGCAGTCAACGGATTTCCGCGGCGCAAAACTCGGGGTAGATTCGGATATCTATCCGATCGATGATCTCCATGAGATCATCATCCGGAAAGATCCTGAACATCAGGTGAAGATGCTGAAGGGAAGAAAGGTATCGTATTTCACACGTTTGAAGACTTTGTTCTGATTCTGTGTGGTAGAATAAAACATAAGTATTGAGGTTGAGATGCAGAACTGGCATTCGTTATATGAGATTTTACAGTTCCCGATCCGCGTAATATTATTCGCGGTTTTTCTGCTGGGTACAGGCAATCTCCTGGTCAACGATGCGTTCAGTATGTTTATCTCCGTAGATAACCAGATCGTCTTACTGCTGGCACAGGCGATGATCCGTCTCGGCACAATGGTGATCGTAAACTATCCGCTGATCTTTCTGATTCGTCTGGTGACCAGGCGTGCAGGAAGTGCTACTGCGATTATTTCAGCATTCCTTGGATATTTGTCCTACCTGATCATGACGATGTATTTTGCCAGGACAGATCTTCCTTCCACCGCATACAGCTCCATTTTGGGTATCTCCGCCACAACGCTCTCCACGACATTTGTGCAGGGGACAGTGCGGTATCCCTTACAGACCGGGGTGATTGCGGCAGGGATCGTTGCGGTGATCACGCTGACCTGTTACAGACGTTCACGGTATCATAGTGAATTCGGGCTCTTTGGCTTTATCTCCAAGGATACGTGGTGTGTGATCAACACATGTATATTCTGCGCTGCGGCAGGTACAGCGGTGGCGTATGCCTGGCCCCTGGTCATTCAGGCCATTACCTACGTGATCGACTTTATCAGTTCAGACACGACCAATCCCATCAACCTGAGTATCTACGGTATATTTGACCGTTTCCTGACAACGTTGAATCTGGGATCTCTGATCAAGGCTCCGTTCTGGTACGGCACAAGCGGCGGTTCCTGGATCAGTATGTCCGGAATCAGTATTGCCGGTGATGTCAATATCTGGACGAATCAGCTGAACGCTTCCACAATCAGCGGGATGACCGGAAGATTCATTACTCCTTACTACATTGTCAATATCTTCGCAGTTCCGGGAATGTTGTGGGCAATCTACTCCATCCATACCGACCGGCTGGAACGCAGACGTCTGCGCGGGTATTACATCCTGTTTTCGATTATTTCCGTGTTCATGGGCGGGGCTCTGCCTCTGGAGATGACACTGTTCCTGTTATGTCCGCTGCTGTATCTGATCCATATCGGTATTGTCGGTATCCTGTACAGTGTCTTCCAGTCCATGCATGTGTATCTTGGCTTTAACTATACCGGTACGAATACCGTGGCAGTCATGCCGGGAACCTTGCTGGAATACCTTGGTTACTTCCGGAATGCGTCGCTGTACCACTCACTGATCGTGGTCGCAATTGTCGGCGTGATCTGTTTCTTTGGTTATTTCCTGATTACCAGGTTGTACTTCCAGTATCTTGCGCTGGATGTGTTCCGCACGGGCGGTAAACAGAGGTTTGTGGATGGTACGATTGAGGCTGTCGGCGGTCTTGACAACATCAAGCTGATCCATTCTTCCGATACACGTCTTGTGATCAGTTTGTATGATCCTACAAAGCTGAATGTGGATCGCCTGCGTGAACTGGGTTCTCTGCGTGTCTACGATACCAAGGCAGGACATGCGATTACCTTTGGTGCCGCATCCACAATTATCCGGATGGGAATCAATGAAAAACTACGTAACGCAGTACGTTCAAATAACAGGTAAACTACCTGTTTTTTCTTGGCTTTCCAACGTTTTTTTCTTCTTGGAAAGCACTTGCGTGACTACAGATAGTGGTGATAGAATAAGGCTTACCTCATGAAAAAGATTAAGAATATTTTAAAAATCTGTTTCTGCAGTCTGGTACTCTTTGCGAATGCCGGCTTTAAAGCCGATGAGTTCACATTTACTGCATTCAAGAATTATGAGCGTGAATTCAAGTCTCAGTCTTTCGGCGCATGTTCATCGTCCAGCACAAAGACGTATGAAGATTACCGGATGATCACAGACCCGCAGTCCAGACAGTACAAACATATCCACGAACATATGACGGTAGATCCGGTCAGCGGATTCCTGTATGACGAGGATGGGTTTATCGGGGTTGCGCTTGGTTATCAGTTTGGGGCAATCGGCACAAGATACTACATCGTATTGGATACGGGAATTATCCTGCCGGTAGTGAAGATTGATGCGAAGGCGGCGGTAGACGCGACAGACGGATGCAGCGCGAATCTGAACGCAAGTGTTATTGAGTTTGTGATTGATTCCGATGTGGCATATTCCTTCTTCGGCGGGAATAATGGTTACGTGAATAACGGAAACTATAATAACTACGAATACTTCCGCGGAAACATTCTGGACTTCGAACTGGTTCTGGATGAGAAGCTGGAGGATGGTGTCATCTACGATGAAGCACCGGATGAACCGGAGAATCAGAAAGATTACTTCGAACCGGAGACCCTCGTACAAGGCGGTTACTAAGGATGAGAAATCATCCTTTTTTCTTATCTGTACCAGGATATGACGGAAAGAAAACTTCTATAGTGAATATGGAGATAACAGACAGGAATAATTGAACGCGTTTGCCTTGAAAAAATATTTGATAAAATCAGATTAAAATATATACTCTGTGATGAAAAACCACGTAAGTCCTTTATTTATCGCATTTTTTGTGTGTTCAGTTCATATAAAAAAAGGTTGTATTAAACATTGAATGACATATATAATTATCGTGATATTTGTTTGGAGGTCATATGGCGATTTACACGATTATTGATTCACAGGTCGACATCCGCCATAATGGAGAGGACTGCACATTCAACGGCTATCTCGAAGACTATCTGGGAATAACGGAAGATTTGGATTCCGTACTGAGAGAAGCCTTCACAAAAATTTCAGAGAAGGATACAAACGTTAAAATCTGCGTTGGTTTAAAAGCTGAGATCAACCGCGATGCGATCAGTAACCAGATCATCCGGTACAAAGATGTTTTTAAACTTAATGGTAAGGTTTTTAACCTGCCGTATCTGGTCTATTCAAAACGAGAAGATATTGAACGTGCATTACTGGTAATCCCCTACAGTCGTTACGGTTATATCTATGCAAAAGGTTTTTACTACTGCGTGACGGAACCGGGCGGAGTATTTGTTGACTGTAAAAACGATATCGTAGCTATTTGTTCCAATCAGGCAGATAAAATCGTCAATGCGTTTGAAGACTTGTTTACCAAGAAAGCAGGAGCGATCCAGAGAGGAGTCGACAGAGAGTATTTCTCCAGTTATGATGATCTGAAGCGTGAAGGTCTGGAAGCTGCTGAACTTCTGAAAGAAGAAGCACAAACAGAGTTATCCCAGATCACGGATCGTACACTGTCGATCTACAAGTATGTCATTCGCTGGTTCCTGATCAAGAAAGTCCTGTATGTACAGTACATGGTCAATAAGGATATTCTGAATTCCGTACATGATCAAAACATCAAGAAACAAAGAAATCAGGCGAAGATGAACGCGGATGAAGTAGCCTTCCTCAGTTTCAGTGAAATGTGGCATATTCCAGCCGCACAGGTAGAAGAAGTTCAGTTAGAAATCGAAGAATAAACATGGGTAACCATGTTTTTCTTTTCAGCACAGGAATAGGATGTGCTATACTTTGAACAGTGGAAGGAAATAAAGAAAATGAGT
This sequence comes from Solobacterium sp., assembly GCA_017512555.1. Lineage (GTDB taxonomy): Bacteria > Bacillota_I > Bacilli_A > Erysipelotrichales > Erysipelotrichaceae > Bulleidia. The sequence continues at coordinate 10,094 of JAFWFE010000082.1, forward strand.
GAAAATAATCGTCAGGCTCAGGAACAGAAGATTACATTGACTCTGTCTCCTGAAGAAGTAGAAACCAAACAAGAAGAAATCGTTCAGCCAGAAGTACCGGCACAGAAGACTATCGAAGATATGTACAATGATGCCAAACTCTCTCCGGAAGAAAGAAAGACAGTATCTGATTTTGCAGAAAAGATCAACATTACCGAATCTAATACGATTCTGGAATACGGTTCCGCAGCCCAGAAGAAAGTAACAGATTTCAGTGATACAGCTTTACAGAATGTCAGAACCAAGGATCTTGGGGAAGTTGGCAACCTGTTAAGTGAATTAGTTGTAGAACTGAAGGGATTCAGTGTTGAAGAAGAGGAAAAGAAGGGTGGATTGTTCGGACTGTTCAAGAAAGGTGCGAACAAGGCAGAAGCCTTCAAAGCCAGATATGACAAGGCAGAAGCGAATGTAGATAAGATCTCTGCAGTTCTGGAAGATCACCAGATCCAGTTACTGAAGGATATTGCCTTACTGGATCAGTTATATGAAAGAAACCAGCTGAATACCAAGGAATTATCCATGTATATCATTGCCGGTAAGAAGAAACTGAAGGAAGTAAGAGAGAATGAACTTGCGGCATTGATTGCCAAGGCTAAAGCATCCGGTCTGCCGGAAGATGCGCAGGAAGCCAATGACCTGGCTCAGGCATGTGACCGTTTTGAGAAGAAACTGTATGACCTGGAACTGACAAGACAGGTATCTGTTCAGATGGGTCCGCAGATCCGGTTACTGCAGAATAACGATACCCTGATGACAGAAAAGATCCAGAGTACACTGGTCAACACGATTCCTCTGTGGAAGAACCAGATCGTTCTTGCGTTAGGTATCAGTCATTCCAAGGAAGCGATGGAAGCCGAGAGAGAAGTTACCAACATGACCAATGAGCTTCTCAAGAAGAATGCGGAGACACTGCACCAGGCTACCGTAGAGACCGCAAAAGAGAGCGAAAGAGGTATTGTGGATCTGGAGACACTCCAGCATACCAACCAGGAACTGATCGCTACCCTGGACGAAGTGATCGCTATCCAGAGAGACGGACGCGCAAAACGCCGCGCAGCCGAACAGGAACTGGCACGGATCGAGAACCAGCTCTCTACCAAGTTGCTGGAAATCGATGTCCAGAAAGATGTCACAAGAAACTAAAACAAAGTTTCAGAGCCTAAGAGAGACGGATGAGATATCCGTCTTTTTTTCTTGTTTCCCATACTGGATACATTCCCCGCATCAATACTATAATTATTAATAGTTATTGACTCTCATAAGTACGGAAAGGTTCCTATGTCCAAACATCAGTTTTTAGATTTATTCACGGAAGCGGTTAAACAGAGATTGGCGGATTATGATTTGGAGAGTGTTCCCGCTGCTTTGGTTTCCGCGGCTTTTTCTTTGTATACCAAAGATCTTCCGGAAGATCTCCCGATCAGAGAATTCAAGGACGCCGGACATGCGAATGTAAACTTCAAGTCTTTAACCGGAGAAAAAGCCGCAGCACTGATCGAACAACTGGAAGAATCGAAGAAATATTACAAAAAGGAAGAGGAAGGAAATACATACCTGCTTTTCGATAACAATGATGATACAAGCTACATCACTGTGGGGAATTATATCTATATCCGCAAGGCAACTTATGACCGACGGGTATTCCTTGCAATCGGAGAAATTGTGAATACCATACTCAAAGATGCTTAAGCATACGAAAACCGGAGAGATATTCTCCGGCTTTTACATTATTCCTTGTCTGTATTCAGACCCCATTCCTGAAACAGGAAATTGTAGAATGCAGGTCTCTGGAAGTCTTCTTTGACAATGGGGTTGAAGTGTCCTCTGGCACCGAGATCGATCCAGTATTGTACACCACGGTAGAATTCTTCATCTCTCTGATACGGTATCGTCAGGATCATATCATCTTCTGGTGTTACTGCCCGTACCAGTTCCCCGGGGTCAGGGACCGTGATCCGGTAGTTTCCGTCCAGGAACGGCGGGATGATAGAATAAGTACAGGAATCCAGAGGAGTAAAGCTGTTTTCCGTAGGAATACCGGTCTGGGATTTGATTGCCAGTAAGGCTTTCAGAAGCTGGTGATTCTTACAGTAGATCAAGGTTACATCCGGGGTAAACTGCGCTTTGTCCAGGGGCGCAATCAACATTCCCCGGTACTTGTTCATCGGCAGGCGGGGGAGATTCTCCAGGAAGGCAGAACCTTTCTCCGGATCCTCAATCTCGATTCTTTCCGCAACAGCGTTGAACCCCGGTGTATTGCGTTCCCATGGTACCATTCCGAAGGTGATCAGCGGGCTCCAGCACCAGTGATCTTGTTTGCGCATGTAGATCGTTCTGCCGTCTCTGCGGGAGATCGCAAAGGCCTGACAGAGAGCCAGATGATGATGTTCATGTTCCATCGGACGTAACGCGTCTTCCGGGACAAGGAATTCATCCTCTTCAATCAACTTGATCGCTACGGCAGGATAACGAAGATCAAGATAACGGTAAAGCAATTCCTGTTTGGATAGGTTTGTTTCAGGCATCAGAAGTATACCTCCATTTCATTGATACTCTGTACTGCACTGTATTATCTACACCTAGATTATCATTTTCAGCTTTTATTGACTATGAAAAACCGGAAGGATATCTCCCTCCGGTTTAATTCAATTATTTCGAGATCAGGTTCAGCTGTTCCAGAAGTCCGAGGTAGTTCAGGACATCTTCTTTCGTATCTCTCAGAGCTTCCAGGGATACCAGACGGACGATCTCACCGACGGTACGCTTGCCGTCAATATAGTTCTGGATACTGTCTCCCAGACCCATCATACGCCACGGGTTATTGCCGATCTTCTTGTTAAAGTCATTCAGGACTTCTTTATATCCTAGAGCTTCATAATCACTGAGCTGCTGGATCGGGCCGACGAAGTTACGCTGGTAGACATCGGTCAGAGTATTGTCACAAGGGTATTCATCCTTGAGGTCAAACTGTTCGAACCAGCTGTCAAACATTGCACGTACATGTGCTTTTTCTTTCTCTGTGTCATAGTCCGGGACAAGCTTCTTTACACTCTCCGTGCAGTCCACAAAGTAGTCTCTGAGTCTGTACATGATGGATCCGAACATGACCTTGTCAATCTTGCCGGACAGGTATTCATTGAGGAAACGGGTCTTATCCTGGAGAATTGTCTGGTCCTGGAACGAGAAGATGACCGGCAGGTCTTCTGCAGTGAGATTCGCAAGCGTATACGCGAAGTTTACTGCAGTCAGACAGGAGAACTTCAGTACCGCGGGATCGATCACGTCGAGTGTATCCGTAGCGGTATGGTAGTTCAGATCCGGCCATTGTCCAAGCATACAGCACGGGATATCAATCGTTGTATCACAGTATACGGTATGATCACTGCCACCGGAATGAGGTTCTACACGGTGGTTGGTCAACGCTACAGATCCTCCGAAGAGGGAAGAAGCTTCCTTGGCTGCCTGGCTCATGGCATACATACAGATCTCGTTGTTCATGGCAGGTGCCGCATACGGTGTCTTGGTCAGGGTGATCGGTCCGTAGAAACGTGTCTGTTTACCGCCGACCATATCCAGGTTCATGGCTCCTAAACCATTGGCGTAATCGTTATGATCGCTGAGATACGCGAAGGTACCGGTAAATTCCGGAATCAGAGTGAGCTTGATGGTGTGCTGCGGTTGTTCGATCTTGCCTTCTTCGATCAGCTTATGGATCACATTCATGGCTTCGAGTGTAGCGGATACACCGGACGCGTTATCGTTGCAGGAACTGCGCGGGTGGCAGAGATGTGCGGAGAGATAGACAACCTTGTCATCTTTACCCGGGATGGTAACTTCCACGTCTTCGATATATCCGTTATATAAAGCGGAATCAATGTAGGCTCTTACCTGCAGGTATTCTCCTTTTGCCTGTTTCTCCTGACACAGTTTTGCGAGAGCGTCTCCGGCAGCCGGTGAGAGCACAAAGCCTCTGCCTTCCGCTTCTCCCGGTACGTGTGTAGGCCAGTAGGATGTATAGGTCAGGGAATGATAGAGATCGGAACGCTTACGGTTTGCGGTCTCCATGATAAAGTCTGTAACGACACCTATAGCACCTTTTTCGTAGACCCACTTGTTACTGCGGGCATTTCCTCTCAGGAACACAAATTTACCGGTCAGGTCTAAGTCTTCATAAGCTTCAGGCTTGTCTCCCTTATCCAGTAAGACGAGATCTACAGGTTTATCACGCAGGTCGATCGGATAACTCTTCTGGATTACTGAGATTGGTTCCGCGGAATAGTCTGCCAGACGCATCTCCGGCTCCACCAGATCCAGCCAGGCTTCCTTGATGGACCATTCCTTGAACATCTTGCTTTGCAGATACCAGACATCCGGGTTGGCTTCATAAGATAAGATTTTCGCATCCAGACCGTATTTCTGACAGATCTTCAGGACATGTTCAGCGGCTTCCCGGAACATCGGGGATGCCTGGATACGGTGAAAATTAGATACCTCTTTGACAACATTCAGCAATCTTTTTTCGGATACGGCATTTTTGAAAATAGTTGAATTCTGCATAATCATACTCCTTAAGGTTACGCATATTATACTGCAGGATATTCGGTGTATTCAAAGATAATTCATGCCTGGAGGGAAGGGATTCAGGTTTCATATTCCCTGGTTTTTATATCATTTATGAGTGATAAACGATTAAGTGTTGTACAACGCAACAATTTTCTTCTATAATGTTGCATAGTGAAACAATGAGGAAAGGGGTACAGTATATGTCTGATGCACAAGCTCTGGCAAGAGAAAAAAGAAGACAGATGATGCTTGAAGAACCGATGATCCGTGTCATACCCAAGGTAGCGATACCGATGATCATTTCTTCTGTGATAGATTCCCTCTACAATCTGGCAGACACATTCTTCGTCAGTCAGATCGGGACAAGTGCTACAGCAGCAGTTGCGGTCAATGACTCACTGATGATGTTCCTGCGTGCGATATCCATGGGTTTTGCGTTAGGTGCCGCCAGTTATATCTCACGTCTGATGGGCGCGAAAGAGGATGAAAAGGCTTCCCGTGTAGGGACTTCCACACTCTTTATCGGCGTGGCATTCTCCTTGATCTTCGGCCTGGTCTGTCTGACCATGCGTTCCGGGATCGTGGATATTCTGGGTGTTACTCCGGATGCCAAGCAGTACTCCATGGATTACTCGTTCTGGATCCTGCTGGCTGCACCGTTTACTACCGCAGAACTGATCATGAACCAGTTACTGCGCAGTGAAGGCAGTACGACTCTGGCAATGGTCGGTACAGTATCCGGCTGTGTATTAAACGTATTCCTGGATCCGTTGTTTATCAATGTGTTTGGCTGGGGTGTTGCGGGTGCCGCAGGTGCTACAGCGCTGTCCAAGGTATTCAGTGTCATTGTCCTGGCATATCCGTATGTGACAAGGAGGGCTATGCTGGAAATCCACATGAAGAACTTCAAACCGGACCGCGAAAGTGCCGCGGAAGTGGCCAAGATGGGTATTCCTGCATTCCTGCGTATGAGTCTGATGAGTGTCGGTGGTGTCATCACAAACAACGTCGCGAAACAGTTCGGTACGGCAGTTCTTGCGGGTATTTCCGTAGCCAATAAGTTATACCGCTTTGTCGCTTCCATCATCATGGGATTCTCTCAGGGCTTTGGTCCGGTAGCGGGTTTCTGCTGGGGTGCGCGTAAGTACAAGAGAGTCAAGGAAGCGTATATGACCACAACGATGATCGGTATTATTGCCGGTACGATCCTCGGTACATTGATGTTCATCTCCGCGAGAAGTCTGGTCGGTGTGTTTAACTCTGAAGCAAACGAAACGATGTACCTGATTGGTTCTTTAAAGATCCGGTCGCTGTGCCTGATGCTGGTGCCGCATGAGATCGTCATGATCACCAGTAACTTGTACCAGTCTCTGGGTAGGCCGATCGGAAACCTGGTATTGTCCATGTCCAGACAGTTATTGTTCCTGATCCCGCTGGTATTGATCCTGCCGGTTCTTTTCCCGACATTTGGATTACCTGGCGAGTATGGTCTGGCAATAGCGCAGGCAGCTTCCGATGGCGCATCGTTCCTGTTCCTGGCTTTACCTCTGGCAATACGGATCTTCCGGCAGATCGGGGATCGTCCCGACGGCGCAGAACCTCCGTTCGGCGGGGAAAAGAAAAACTAAGTATTCAGAAACATTCAGTCTCCGGCTGGATGTTTTTCTTACGGAAGATGTTGTGCAAATGTCTGCGTTTTTCTATGATGGATGTATGAAAAAGATACTTCTGGTTCTTCTGAGTCTATGTATGCTTGGCGGATGCACGAAGAAACAAGCCTCTCCTGTCCCGACAAGGAAACCTGCCTATAGTTCTCCCGCGGCCAACAGACCCGCAACTACTCCGGACACAACCGTAAAGCCGACACCGACACCTCTGCCGGATTTTGAGGGTGAATTACCTCCGGATTTTTATGTTAAAGAAGAATATAGCGAATCCAAAGTCATTGAACTCATGACGAAATCTGCTCTGGACTGGCCTTCAGAGATCCAAAAGGATACCGTCTACGATAAGCAGAGAGTGAGAACCTATACAATGAAGTGGAATCTGGAAAGCACCGATGAACTAGTATATACATGCACAGTGACGGTAAAGACCAGTTATCAGGAAGACGAAACACGGGCAGAATGTTCCCAGGGGAAAGGGTATACGGACTATGCCGGGGGAGATACCCGGTTAAAACGGTACTATAAGATGCCGGAACCCGGGGAAATGTTTTTACCCTCCAGGCAGTATTACTACTGGGAGAGTATGCTGGGAAGTTACTCTGACATGTACAGTGAACGGACCGGAAAAGACTCTGTTCGTTGTGAATTCTTCTGGTATCAGGATACAGAAGAAGGGCCTGTACCGGTATATACCGTATTCACGGATGGGTATTATGTAACTTTCGCAGAGAAGAGTCATCCCGAGATCTGGGAAGAGTATCAGGTCTCCGCAAAGAATATCCACATCATTCCCTATGACGAATACCCTCACCTTGAAGATGCTCAGGATGCGTACTATGACTGGAAAGAAGCCAATGACAGAGAGAGTAAGCAGGAAGAGTATTGTATATACGGAGATGAGGAGGATCTCTACGAGGCATATGAAGATGTCTTTGAGAGCCTGGATGAAGCTACGGATTATTGGGAAGAGTATTGTAAGTAAAAGCTGTGTTGATATGAACTAGTAAGATAAAAGTAGACACAGAAAAAAGTCGATGAAGATTCCGTTCTGAGTCTACTTTTTCTTATGATTGAAACTGAAAGGGAGGGATCAAAAAATATGGGATGCCTGAAAGGAATAAAACACAGGACATATAC
>JAFWFE010000083.1 GCA_017512555.1 Solobacterium sp.
AGGATTACTTACACCGCGGCTGACCGCAAAGAAATATCCCATCATACACGCAAGCGCCACATACCCGGACCATTTGGGTGGATTACGCAGGTTATCTCCGCCTGCTGCGGGAACCTCAAAACGCATTCTTTTCAGCATGGTCAAAGACAATATGTGGGTGACAAAACCCTGCATGATTCCAATCATGATCGTAGAAGCAATATAGATCGTCAGAAGGAAACGGGGCATATCGATCGTAGCCGGCATACCCATCCCTGTCTGCGCAAACATGTTCTCCATGATGTTCTGCAGTTCCGCGATCTCTGCCGGAATATCATAGCCAAAGAAACTCGCGTAGATGATCGTCGTAATAATGTTAGCCAGGATCGCGATGATGATTGCGGATACCAGGAGTCTCTTCCTCCCCTGTTTCAGGTAGATACCACCACCGTAAACAAGGCCTAACAGAGATTCTGAAGCAACATAGAAGATCGTCTGTGGTGTACCCAGTACGACACTGAGAAGCACCATTGCCGCAAAGGGAAGCAAGGCATCTTTCCAACCGTATTTAGCCGCAAAAAAGACCATCGGAAGAGGGAAAGCAAACAGAAGCATCTCTTCCAGCAATCCTGCGAACTGACGGTTGATCAGCAGCATGACACCGACAATGGCACACATCATGGCGCCGTCGGTTATTTTTCGGACATTCGTATTCATTCCTATCCTTTGCGTACACAAAAACTCTTTAAGTGACAATAATTATATCATAGTTAACTCTGAGAAAGCGACTTCCCCTCAGAACAATGTATGAATATCGGTATACTCCAGATCTTCAAACGCATCCGCAACGTTCTTACAGGTAACCTTACCATCATAGGTATTGATGGCGGAATACAACACATGATTGTCACGGCAGGCCTGTTCCAGACCACGGTCCGCGATTTGTAATCCGTACTTGATCGTTGCGTTGGTCAGCGCAATCGTCGATGTACGCGGTACAGCACCGGGCATATTTCCGACACAGTAGTGAACGACACCATCTTCCACATAGACAGGATCGTCATGGGTGGTGACACGGGTGCTTTCTCCGCATCCTCCCTGGTCAACCGCCACGTCCACAAATACTGCGCCTGGTTTCATTTCCTTCAGGTATTTCTTCTTGAATACTTTCGGTGTGGATCCGCCCGGGATCAGCACACTGCCGATGACCAGGTCCGCATCCTTAACGACTTTCTCAATATTCGAATCATTGGAATACAATGTCTGAATCTGTGCGCCGAACATATTGTCCAGATATTCCAGACGCTTGAGGTTGACATCCAGGATCGTTACGCTGGCACCCATACCGGTCGCAATCTTGCACGCATTCATGCCTACGGTACCGCCGCCCAGGATCACAACATTCGCCTTGGGAGTTCCCGGCACACCGGCAAGAAGGATACCTTCACCGCCAAAACGCTTCTCCAGATACTTCGCGCCTTCCTGTATACATAAACGTCCGGCAATCTGGCTCATCGGAATCAGACACGGAAGACTTCCGTCTCTTTCCATCAGAGTTTCATACGCTACACTCTTCACTTTCCCGTTTACCAGGGCGTCTAGTTCGGTTCTGTCTGCGGCTAAATGCAGATACGTATAAAGAATCAAGCCTTCATGGAAGTAAGAGAATTCTTCCTCCAGAGGCTCCTTGACCTTGATCATCAGTTCCGAAGCTGCCCAGACTTCTTCCGGGTGATTCAGCAGATTCGCTCCGGCTGCCCGATATTCCTCATCGGTAAATCCCGAACCAATACCTGCGCCTTTCTGTATGTATACTTCATGACCGGCAGAAACATAACTCTTGACGTTGTCCGGTGTCAGTCCGACACGATATTCATTGTTCTTAATCTCTTTAACGCAGCCTACACGCATAAAAACACCTCCAAAAAACATAATAAATATAGCATGCAAGAGAAAGAATAAAAAGCCTGATTCCCATTGATCAGGAATCAGGCGGGTTTATTCAGTAATACAAATCAGCGGAATAACGTAAAGTGTGTAAACAGTACTGCCATGGAGTTGGCTACGGTAGACATGGTCTTGATAAAGATATCCAGGGCGACACCGACAACATCTTTTCTCGTATCACCGACTGTATCTCCGGTAACCGCCGCCTTATGCGCAGGTGTACCTTTTTCCGAGCCTTCAATCGCACCGCTCTCGATGTATTTCTTCGCGTTGTCAAAGGCACCGCCGGAGTTGCCCATGAAGATCGCACGCGGAATTGCGGCAATCGTAGCGCCGACAAGCAGACCGCCGACAAAGCTTACACCGAACAGGAAGCCGCCCAGGATCGGAATCAGGATGGCCAGGACAGACGGCAGCAGCATCTTCCGCAGAGCTTCTTTCGCCGCCATTTCGATCATCCGGTTGTAATCCGGCTTGACTTTACCTTCCAGGACACCCGGAACGGATAACTGTCTGTCACCTTCATCAGCCATCAGTTTCGCGGCATCGATCGTATTATCGGTCAGTAACGCGCTGAAGTATTCCACCAGGGCACCGCCGATGATACCGCCTGCAATGACGACATAAGAAGCGATATTCAGTACCGGTTCACCTCCGCTTGTGGTGTAATTGGAGACATACGCTACGATCAGAGATACTGTCGCGAATGCTGCAGAACCAATCGCAAAGCCCTTACCGATAGCAGCTGTAGTATTACCTACCGCATCCAGTTTATCGGTAATTGCGCGTACTTTTTCATCCAGGTGGCAGGATTCCGCGATACCGCCTGCATTATCCGCAATCGGGCCGAAGGCATCAATGGATACCGTTGCGCCGACAAAGCTCAGCATACCCAGTGCGCTGATCGCAATACCGTATGTGCCGCACATTGTGCCGGAAAGGAACAATGCGATACCGATCACCAGAATCGGCGGCAGACAGGAACGGGAGCCGATCGCGTCACCCTTGGTCACAACGAAGGCTTCACCTTCATGAGCGATTCCTGCCAGTTCACGTGTCGGTTTATAGTCTGTACTTGTGTAATATTCCGTGATGGATCCGATGGCGATACCGCTGATGATACCTAATACGGCAGATAACCAAGGAGATACCCATCCAAACTTGAAGGTTTCATAAAGTTCAATATTTCCGAAGATCATCCGGCAGGCAAAGAAGCCAAGAACCAGTGTAATTCCTGCGGAGAACCAGGTTGCCTTATCCAGTTCTCTTGCGGGATTGTCCCCCATCTTGGTGTGCTGGGCAAGGAATAACGCTGCTGTACAGGACAACATACCGGCGCCGGCAAAGATGACCGGGAACAACGTGGTCGCGTTGAACAGTGCTTCACTGTTGGTAGTACCGTTAGTGATCGCGTTGGCGTAGACCGTTACCGCAATCATCAGACTTGCGGCAATCGTTGCCACAAAGCTTTCCAGAAGGTCAGAACAGTTACCAGCAATATCATTGACATTGTCACCGATAAAGTCTGCGATCGTATTCGGAACACGGCTGTCGTCTTCCGGCAGATCATGACGGATCTTGCCGAGAATATCCGCAGAGATATCCGCCGCTTTAGTATAGTTACCTCCGGCAACACGGTTGAACATGGCTACCAGGGAACATCCCAGGGAGTATGTGGTCAGCCGGGTAATTGTCGGATTACACTCAAAGGTCGTCAGGAGTCCGTGACCTGTCGCAGTCTCCGAAACACCGCCGAAGATGATCAGTACCAGAGTCAGTCCGATCAGACCCATTGCCTGTACACTGAGACCGCTGATGGCACCTCCGCAGAGAGCGACCTTGACCGTTTCACCGATGGACAACGTATTACGCGCTGTGTTGGAAGTACGTACGTTCGCGTAGGTAGCGCTGCGCATACCGAGGATGCACACAAAGCTGCTCATTGCGGCACCAAGGACCAGGGTCAGCCCGGATGTTACTTCAACAAACAGAGAGAACACCAGGGCGATGATAATCACAACGATGAAGATGGAACGGAACTCTGTCTTCAGGAAGGTATTCGCGCCTTCACGGATAATTCCGGAGAGTTCTTTCATCTCTTCTGTACCTTCTTCCATGTTCTGAATCTTCTTGTAGTTCACAAAGACATAGGCCATGGAAAGAATACAGATACACAAAATGATCAGCCAGTACTGCATAATTGCCTCCTTACTATTATATGGAATCAAACCGATTTCCAGAAAATCATAACACATTTTAAACCAGCTCTCTATAACATGTTGTATGATAAATATAGTAAAACATGCGAAAGTGAGATAATTCTATGACTGAGAAAAAGCCGACTTTATTCTATGTTGTAAAACGGCTCAGCGGTGGTATTCTGACCTATCTGACGGAACTGTCCAACCGTCTGATTGATACGTATGATATCTGTATCGCGTTCTATCCGGATAATGAGACACCGCAGCAGCTCCGTTCTTTATTTGATTCCCGGGTACAGATGTACCGTGTAAATTCCTTTGAGAGTGACGGCAATCCGTTATCTGACGGAGGTACAGGTGCGGAACTCAAGGCTTTGTGTGAAGAAATCCATCCGGATATCATTCACTTACATGGCTTCGGGGCAGGCCGTATCGGCAGAAAGATTTTCGCAGACAGTGGTATACCCCTGTTCTATACACCGCACGGATATTTATTCCTGGCAGAAGATCACAACATGATCTCCAAGTCTTTGTACAGGCGTACGGAGAAGAATCTGGCAAAGACGAACTGTATCACAATTGCCTGCAGCCGCAGTGAGTACGCGGAAGCACTGGCATTCTCCAATACAGCAGTGTATGTCAATAATGGGATTGATCCCGAGGAGATTGACCAGATCCTGAAGGATTCTGTCATCCCGGAACATCCTCTGACAGTCTATACCATGGGATTGATCAATCCCCAGAAGAATCCGGAACTCTTTAACGAAATAGCCCTGGCTATGCCGGATGTACAGTTTGTGTGGATCGGTGACGGGGAACTCAAGTATAAACTGACAGCTCCGAACACAAGGATCACCGGCTGGCTGAGCCGTGAAGACGCGCTGAAAGAAGCGGATAAAGCGGATGTATTTATCCTGACATCTCTCTGGGAGGGTCTCCCCCTGACCCTGCTGGAAGCCATGTATATGAAGAATCTGTGTGTTGTCACAAATGTGGCAGGTTCCCGTGATCTGATCGTCAACGGAGAGAACGGCTTCGTCTGTAATTCGGCAGCTGCTTTTGTCAACGCGATCCACCAGTACCGCAGTGAGGATATGGCAGACATGACTGCCAATGCCAGACAGGAGGTACTGGAGAACTACACCGTGGAAAAGATGGCTGAGGGATATGACCTCATCTATCAAAAAGCTCTCAGTAAATAATATATAAGGCTGTGCTCAGCAGAACACAGCCTTTTCTTACACGAAAAAAGCAGGTTTCCCTGCTTCTTGTTAGTCCTGTACGTACGGTAACAATGCCATCTGACGTGCACGCTTGATCGCAACTGCCAGTTCTCTCTGGTATTTTGCTTTTGTGCCTGTAGCACGGCGAGGCATGATCTTTCCGTTGGGAGCGATAAATTTCTTTAACAGTTCAACATCTTTATAGTCGATATAGGTAATGTTGTTCTTTGTGAAGTAACAAACTTTTCTGCCACCGACTCTCTGTTTCTTAAAAGCCATTGTTTTCTCCTTATTCTAGAATGGCAGGTCATCACTTGAGATATCAAGTGTGGGGCCTGTGTTAAAATCATCTGCGGAAAACGGATCGGAACCTCCACGGTACTCCGGATCCGGTGTATATGCCGGGATATTATCCTGACGGTTCTGTGACTGTGAGCGTGATTCAAGCAGCTGCACAGTATCTGCCACGACTTCCGTTACATATACTTTCTTACCGTCTCTGTCATCGTAGTTTCTGGTCTGGATCTTTCCGTCTACAGCGATCAATGCACCTTTGCGGGCATATGCGCCAAGGAAATCCGCGCTCTGACGCCATGCCACACAGCTGATGAAATCAGCCTGTGACTGACCCTGCGCATCCCGGGAACCACGGCGGTCACACGCAACCGTGAATGTTGCGACAGACAAGCCGGACTGGGTCTTCCGCACTTCAACGTCTCTTGTCAGTCTTCCGACTAATACAACTCGATTGATCACTTCTTGGCTCCCTGTGCCGCTTCGTCATCTCTGCGGATGATCATGTAGCGAACAACATTCGGGTTAATGCCCATCAAACGGTCATACTCTTTAACACATTCGTTGTCAGCTTCAAAGGTTGTTACTACATAATAACCTTTGTACATATCATCAATACGGTACGCAAAATCACGCATTCCCCATTCATCTGTCTTGATGATGTTTCCACCCTCGTTGGTAATAATACCAGACAGTGTTTCAATCAGGGCTGTACGCTTTTCTTCCTCTACGGACGCGTTGATGATGTACATGACTTCATATCTTTTCACGTTTGTACACCTCCTTCTGGTCTATCGGCCATCTCTGGCAAGGAGCAGAATTCACGTTTCTACTCGCTGAAATATATTATCAGTGTTTTTCGTGAATGTAAACATCTTTTACTTTACAAATACATATCCTTTCCCGCGGAAAGAGCGTAGATATACCGGTCTTGCGGGATTGTTCTCGATCTTTTCCCGGAGATTATGCAGGTGTACTGCCATCATTCCCTTGATCTGGAACGGTTCTTGTTCCCAGACTTCCCGGTAGATTTCTTCTGCCGGAAAGATCCGGTTGGGGTGCTCTGTGAGGAATTCCAGGATCTCGTACTCTTTTGGTGTCAAAGAGATTTCTCTTCCTTCCTTCTCAACAGATCTGTTTTCTTTATTCAGTATCGGCATCATGATTCTTCGCCTCCATATTCTTCTTTTTACGGAAAGGCAGATGTATCTTTCTGTCTTTCATCAGTTTGTTCCACAACCAGACCAGTACCAGGATCACCGGCACAAATACAAGCAGGAACGGGATCAGGTGGATAATACCGAACAGTAAGCCTTCCAGATAATCCTGGAACTCTCTCCAGGCTTCTTTCAGGTTCTTCTCCAGCCTGTACATGAAGGTTCCTCTTCTCTGGATCTCCGGATCCGGGGTATACTCCGCTACTTCGTTGATATACAGATGTACGGTGGAGTATTCCACATCCGTATCCATGGAACTCTTGTAACTTAGTTTTCTGTTTAACTCTGTCTGTACGTCAGTAAGTCTGGCTTCGATGGCGATCATATCTTCGATCGTTTCTGCCTTGTCCATCATTTCCAGCAAGCGTTCTTCCTGCTTGCGTAAAGCGGTAATGACTGCTTCGTTGTCTGCGTACTGACGGGAGATATTTTCCACGTTGGTGGAACGGTTGGTTACCTTACCGCTGCCTTCCATGTTGTTCATGAAGTCCTGGAAGGAGTTTGTCGGTATTCTTACCGTCATCTCCATATAACTTGTGCCTTTGCCGTAATCCGGACGATACCAGCTGCGGTCATTGTTTGTCTCATACTCATATTCAATGATTCCCTTGAGTTCCTGGATACGTGCGCGGATAGTTTTCAAAGTTTCCGTATAGTCCAGGGTCTCAATCGTCAGATTGCCGGTATAGACTAATTTCTCTGTGGTGATTACCGGAGAAGAGGGATCGGTACTCTCTTCTTCCTTCGCTTCGTCTGTGTATTGGTAGTTGTTGTCGTATGCGGCTGCCCCGGATGCGTATGAAGTTTCCGCAGCGTATGAAGCGTCCTCCACAGCTGCCGGTTTTTCGTAATAACTGTTACTTGCGCTCTTTCCGCCGCAGCCGACAAGACATATACCTAAGAACAGCGCTAACCATTTCTTATTCATTTTCTTTCCCTCTAATCGATTCTATGAACTTCTGCAGTTCTTCCTGAAATACTTCGTCGTCATCAGTGTCGTATGTAAATTCATACTCTGTATCATTAATCGTAAATCTGGCTGTTTTGTGCGATAGATCGATCATTACCGCAATACCGTCAATCTCTGTTTCCGCGTATTCTGCCTCTTCTGCCTCTCCCATGAAATCGTTTGTGGTAATGTTTGTGGTGAAGTGCATTTCATCATTCACGGGTGCTTCCGGAGAGGACTCCTGTGCCGCATACTCGGATGCATCCTTCGTTTCTACTTCCCGGACTGCTTCTGCGGGTGCGGCCATTGGTGCGTTGTTACTGGCAAACCCGCCGGCAGCACTTCCTTTCCCATCCCTTTCGGCATGATCAGCACAGCCAGAATCACGACCATCACCAGAGCCAGGGAAGGCTTAAGCCATACATTTCTCTTCTTTACCGGCTGGATATCCTTTGCCAGGATATTCTGCAGGATTTCTTCTTTTTGCGTATCACTGAGGCGTATTTCCTTCATCGCTTTCTGATAGTTATTCAAAATCATACACCTCCTTCAGTATGAGTCTCAGTTTCTCTCTTGCCCGGGACAGATCGGAACGTATCGTGGATTCTCTGCGGTCCAGGATTCCTGCAATCTCAGCCGTCGTATATCCTTCCTGATAATACAGGTGGACCACTTCCCGGTACTTTACCGGCAATTGCTTTACCGCGTCCCAGACGTAGGAGAGATCTTCGTTTTCTACTGCCGCAAACCGTTCATCGATTTCTTCCGTATCATGTCTGCGGTTAAACCTGAGTTTATTCCGGGAGAGATTTGCGGCGGTTTTCATCAGCCAGGCTTTCTCTTTATCACTATCCGGAAGATCCGGTTCATACCGGAGTAACTGGATGATCGTATCCTGTACCACTTCCTGCGCGTCTGCTTCATTGTGCAGGTATGAACAAGCCAGGCGGAAAAGACTGTCACCATACGTGTCCAGTATTCTCTGTATTTTCAGCTCTTTGATCGTTCTGGTCATTACCGGTATTCCCTTTACTATCATTATAGCCTAAGAGGTTTTTTCCTCTTACACTATAGAAACACCGCAAAAAAAGAAAATGACGCAAAAAAACTCAATTTTTTACAATTGAGTTCTTTTTATTCCTGAGGCAATAGATTCTGCCGTCTGTATACTGTCCGTTTCTTTCCGAGCAGGAAGGTACCGGTAATACTTACGGTCAGTTCCGGACGTACTTCTTCATGTTTGGATTCACGGATATAGGCACGGCCTTCCAGGAGTACACGATCTCCTTCCATGAACTCTTCCACGGCTTCAATATGATGCTTATGCGCCGCAAAGCGGATGATATTGACTACTCCTTCAAGATAGGTGTTTTCGTGGTAATATGTACGGCTGCCGGTGATCTCCAGAAGAGTACCGATCTTACGGTCGAGGTTGTGCAGAGTGAGCTTGCCGAATGCAATTGTACGGTCTTCATTTACACGTACAGGTTCTTCGATCGTTCCGATCATTGTTACATGATAGCAGATGATTTCGCCTTCTTTGTCCCGGATGGATTCAAAAGAAAAATAATCTCTGTACTTTACTTCCATGATGCTGCCCCTTTTTTAACAGTCACATTTTACACGATGAAAATATGTGATTCAACCATTTAGGTACATCTTAATATCATTTTAATTCCTATGTTTACACAGAAAATACTACAAATAGAATCGTCAGTTTTCCTGGTTTGTCAGGCTGAGTTGTACGAACTCTTTGTACAGCCCGTCATCGTCCACATCATCGGTAATATAATCCGTGGCGAAATTGGTTTATCTATGAGCAATCTCGATCATCACAATCATAATGACAGCGATCAACAACAGAAATACCGGATATATACCAATACCGGTAATGTTGCTGATCAAACCGAACAGTTTCGGAAACAACGTACTTCCGGTATATGCAGCTGCCATCTGCACTCCTACCAGTGACTGGGAATTTTCCTTGCCAAAGCGGTCCGGCGTAGAATGAATAACACTCGGATAAATCGGTGCGCATCCCAATCCGATAACGACCAGGCCGATCAACGCCAATGTATCCGAAAGGGGCAATAACACAAGTAATATACCTGTAACAAGTATTCCTTCACCGATCCGTATCATTCCCTGATCGCCAAAATAATCCGCAACAAATCCCGAGAGTGCGCGTCCTGCAGTGATCCCCAGGTAGAATAAAGAAGCCCAGAAAACAGTGATCTCAGCGTCGATTCCCCGTGAGACATTCAAGTAACTGCTTGCCCATAATCCGGCGGATGTTTCTATTGCGCAATAACACAGAAATGCGGTCAGGATTGCCTTAACTCCGGGTAATGCGAATATTTCTTTCAGAGACAATACATTTGTCTTGACGGATGAATCACTGCCGGTATTATGCCACCGAGATAAAGTCATGAACAGAACGGTTGTAAGTAATATCTGCAAGCCTCCGATAATACGATAACCCATCGGCCACCCAAGATGATAAGACAAACAGTATCCCATGACATACGGTCCAAGAGAAGCTCCGATACCCCAGCAGCAATGTAACCAGGACATATGTCTGCCGCTGTAATGCAAAGCGACATAGTTATTCAGAGCACTGTCCACGGCACCTGCCCCCAACCCATACGGAATACTCCAAAGACATAGTGACAGAAAAGACCGGCTAAGAGAAAAACCAAAGAGTGCCGCCGCTGTCATACCCACAGATACAGTAGTCACCAACCCCGTGCCAAAACGATGAATCACACGATCAGCATTCAGACTGGATATGATTGTCATTGCGCTGATGATCATGGAAATTGTCCCTGCATCCGTGATTTTTGCGCCAAATTGCGTATACATTACCGGCCAGGCACTCCCCAATAATGCGTCCGGCAGACCCAGACTGATGAACGCAAGATAGATTATCACTAAAAGAAATGAAAACATCTATGCCTCCATCAATCCAAGATATACAAACGCTTTGTATAAGCCGTTTTTATCCACATCATCGGTAATATAATCCGCGGCTGCCTTGCATTCTTCACCGCCGGAGCCCATGGCCACACTGAAAGCACACGCCTTAAACATCGGTATATCCACCTTGGCATCACCGAACGCAATAGTATCTTCTCTGTCTCTGTGCAGGTATTCCAGCAGTACATCTACCGCTTCTCTCTTCGTGATATTCTTTACCCCGAAATCTCCGAATAACGCGGTTTCTCCGGCACCTCCCCAGGTACCCACGTTCATCTCCGAAAAGTCTCGTTTCGCATCTTCGTAGTCCTGGTACGAAGACAGGATAAAACTAATCTTGTTCACATCGTCCCGGTACAGGTCTGCACCGAAGATCATTGTCGGGAATGCCTTGCGGACGTTCAGATCACCGGGATTCCCCTTACGTTTGGAATACTCTTGGATCACCGGATCTCCTGCTGTTTCAAAATTCTCGCTGGCATATAAGCCGCTGTTGGATTCCAGGTAGAATTCCAGATTTCTTTGATGGAGCCAGTCCACGATCTTCCGGCATTGTTCAGCATTGATATGTTTGTGCATGACCACTGTTTCATGATCACGGATATAGGCGCCGTTACCACCGATGATTCCATCCAGACCGATATTCCAGATCTCCGGGTATACTTCCGCTTCCGAACGTCCGGTACAGATATATACACGATGTCCTGCGTTTCTTGCCTGACGGACCGCTGTTACGGCAGATTCCGGGATCTTCCCTTCATAGTCCACCAGGGTTCCGTCTACGTCTAAAAAGATAATCTTACTCATAATAAAATCCCCGTACGCAGATATTTTAACCTGTATCGGGGATATTCTTACAGATTTGTTTTTCAGATCAGCCGATGACCGCAAAGGATTCCGGTCCTGCAGTCAGGGTATCTTCCTGCAAAGATACTTCTCCGATCTGGTAGATGACCTTTCTATTTCGCAGTAATTCATCAGTGTACCTGGTTGTTTCACAGGACGGGTTTACTGCCAGGATCAGGCTGCCCCTTCTATAGACGAAGGGATCCTTTCCGCTTTCCGCATGGAGTACTTCAAAACTGCCATCCGCCTGAAGATCTGTATATTTGTGTCTCAGCGCTGTCAGCTGCCGGGTCACCTGGTACAGGGAATCGGGAGTACGGGCCTGTTTCCGCACAGTTGGCGCGTCATCCGAGAGATCCTGCGGAAGGTATAATTGTTCCGCATCTGCCTCAGAGAACCCCATATTCTTTGTGTTATCCCACTGCATCGGTGTACGGCTTCCGGTTCTGGCGTATCCGCCTTCCTTGGTCGGAATATCCAGGTAACGCATACCAATCTCATCTCCGTAATAAATAAACGGTACTCCGGGCATTGTCAGGATCAGCGCATAGCCAAGTTTGAGCTGTCTTTCAGTCAGGGTTCTGGATATTCTTGGCGTATCGTGATTACCGGTAATCAGGCTGATATAGCCTTTATCTTTTGTCTTCTTGTAATGGTATAGGTATTCTCCCAGAAAGCGCTGAATATCTCCGTTTCCCTTGAAATAACTGTGGTCTTCCCCTTCTGTCTCATAGTCACGGAATAAGGAATTATAGCCATGTCCGGCATGGTCCAGGAGGAAATCCATATGGAAACCTGCCTGTGCTATAGCCAGTTCCGGATTGGACCATTCACTGACCATGACCGCTTCCGGATATTCCTCATCCAGCATCCTGCGGGCTTCCTGCCAGATCCGGGATGTCGCAGACTTTCTCTCATCATCGTTCTTGACCAGGGAATCTGCCATATCTACACGGAAACCGTCACAACCCTGATCCAGCCAGAAACGCATGATATCCAGCATGGCATCTCTTGTGGCCAGAGCTTCCGGAGAATCTACGGATGACATCCACGGACGTGTGCGGTTCAGCCACCCATAGTTCAATGCCGGCTGACTGGCAAAGAAATTCAGCATGTAACAGCCGTTTCTGTCTGCCATACCGGCAATATACGGACGTCCTTCAATCCCTTCAAACACATGCGATGTCCAGATATATCTTCCGGAGTATTCGTTCGGTTCTGCCTTGCAGGATTCCCTGAACCAGGGATGTGTATCCGAAGTGTGTCCCGGCACCAGGTCCAGAAGGACATGGATACCCTTCTGATGTGCTTCCGTGAACAACTGTATGAGATCTTCGTTGGTACCATAACGGGGTGCTACCTTCTTGTAATCCCGTACGTCGTATCCCGCGTCCATGAACGGAGAATCAAAGCAGGGATTGATCCACAAGGCATTACAGCCAAGATCCTTGATATAGTCCAGTTTCCGGATAATTCCCTGCAGATCTCCGATTCCGTCTCCGTTGGTATCACAGAAAGACTGCGGATAGATTTCATAGAATACTGCGTCTTTTAACCATTCCGGCATAGTTGTTTCCTCTTATTCTCCCAGTACCGCAACCGCATACGGAGGCAATACCAGCGTATCATTCTTGAAGGTCACACCCTGATCATTAACGGTCAGGACACCCAGCAGATGATGAAACTCCGTACTGCTTACATCTACGGTTTCTTCCGTATCGGAAAGATTCATCAGAATTGCGGCAGGTGCGTGTTCACCGTCTTCCTTCATGATCATACATACATGATCGGTAGTAAGATCCTGGTGGACCCAGGTTCTTCCCCGCGCAATTACCGGCAAGGCATTGCGTATCCGGAGGATCTCTTTTACGTAGTTATAGATTGAATATGGGTCTTCTATCTGATCTTCAAGGGACGGGAACTTCATCGCAAAGGAATCCATGTCTTTCGGGCCATGGGTCATTCCGTCGGTATCGGAATCACTCCAGTACATGGGTGCCCGCTTGTTTTCATCTTTCCCGGATCCCTTCATTCCCAGTTCTTCACCGTAATAGAGGAAGGCATTCCCGGAAGTCAACAGATTCATCGCCAGTGCGAGTTTTGTCTTACTGCCGTCATCTCCGGCATAGTATCCGGCTCCTCTTGCCATATCATGATTGGTATAGAACGGCGCGTTGACTGCGTCCGGATCATAGCTCTCGTATAACTGCCATTCTTTCTCCAGGGCATTGCCGAAATCACGCGCTGTATATTTGCCTTTCAGCGTATTGGCAATTACTCCGTCCGGTCCCGCAAACGCGAAGTCAAACATGGAGTCTACCCCGCTGGCATAATACTGCGCATATTTTCCCTGAGCGTCCCAGCCTTCACAGACGATGTATTTCCCGGGTGCGCAGGTATCTACGGTATCATTCAGCCAGGAAAGGAACTGAATATTCTTCTCGTCATTCCCGGTATAGTAGGAAGTTACCGCATCCAGACGGAAACCATCGACACCACGGTCAAACCAGAACGCGATGATCTTTGCGATTTCATCCCGTACCATGGGTTCATCCAGATTCAGATCCGGCATCTGGTCCCAGAACCGTGCTTCGTAATACCAGTCTGTTCCGGATAACGGAGTATAACCATTCTGCCGTTCACGGTCAAAACGGTAATACTGCACATACGGGCATACTGCCGGATCAGGCATACCCCCTGCCGGAAGACTGCGCAGATAATCACAAGCTTCCAGAAACCAGGGATGTTGGGAAGAAGTATGATTCAGCACAAGATCAATGATGACGTTAATTCCGCGTTCATGACAATCCTTCAGCAGCTGATCAAAATCCTGCATCGTACCATATTCCGGATCAATCTCCATATAATCCGTGACATCATACTTGTGATATGTCGGTGACGGAGAAACAGGCATCAGCCAGATCTGGTTAAAGCCAAGACCTTCGATATAATCCAGTTTCTGATCTACACCCTTCAGATCACCGATACCGTCATTGTCGGTATCATAGAAAGAATATACGAATATTTCATAGGTTGAACGATACTGATCATCAATCCTCTGTTCCTGCAAGCCTGCGTTCGCCTGTGACATGACAACAGCAGATCCCTTAGGACCTGCTGTTTGTGTAGTCAATACAAACCAGACCAGCAGTATTGTGATCAGTGTTAACACAATCTGCCAGATCTTTTTCATAGTTATCCCTTAACGGCTCCGCTCATACCTTCAACATAGAATCTCTGCATGTACAGGAACAAGATTGCAATCGGGATAGAGATTACAACAGCACCAGCTGCGAAGCATGTGTACCACTGATAGATATACTCTTTCTGCAACATGTTCCAGAGACCAATGGCAACCGTAAACTGATCAGCGTTGGCACGGCAGATAACCTTTGCGAAGACAAAGTCTACCCATGGTGCGATAAACGAAGTCATAACGGTATAGATGACGATTGGTTTAGCCAGAGGCATCGTGATTCTGGTGAATACCTGCCACTGCGTAGCACCGTCAATTACCGCTGCTTCATCGATAGATCTTGGGATCGTGTCAAAGTATCCCTTGGCAATCTGGAAGCCCAGACCTGTACATGCGGAATACACGATGATCAGACCGATACGGATCGCAGATCCTTCAGTAAGACCCATAGCCTTCAGGATGAAGTACTGTGCAATCATGGTCATAAATCCTGGGAATAAGCCAAGAATCATCGCTAGATTCATATAAGGCTTACGGAATTTGAAACGCATACGGCTCAGAGAATAAGCGACGGATAAGACGAAGAATGTACTTAAGATACAGCAGCAGATCGCAATGATCAGTGTGTTGGTAAACATCTTCGGGAAATTCAGTACATTTCTGTCGGTAAATAACTTGATATAGTTATTCAGCGTATATCCCTGAGGAAGGAAGGTGTTGGTATAGGCACCGGATTCCGCACGGAAACTGGTCAGAACGATCCAGAAGATCGGAAGTACCCAGATTACTGCCAGAATACCAAGAAGAATATGAACAAGTACGTTTACGGCAATCCTGCGGGGACTGCGTGCATTCTTTTTTCCTGTAACTTTTACGGTACTCATATTACATGAACGCCTCCTCATTCTTATACGAACTGGAATTCCTGTAGGTTACCAATGTGACAATGGTAAGGATTACGAATGTCATAATACCGATGACAGCGCCAATGTTGTAGTACTGCTGGTCTACAGTCAGCTTATACAGCCAGGTAACAAGCAAGTCGGTCTGACCTGCGGTATCTCCGACGTACGTAGGACCACCACCGGATAACAGGTAGATGACACTGAAGTTATTGATGTTACCGACAAAGCTGGCAATCAGATACGGGGTTGTGACAAACAGCATGTATGGCAAGGTGATCCGGAAGAAGATCTTCACCGGTCCGGCGCCATCCATCTTGGCTGCTTCATAAAGTTCACCAGGAATATTCTGCAGAATACCGGTAACCTGAAGCATGGTATAAGGAATACCAATCCAGAGGTTGATGACAATAATCGTAATTCTTGCCCAGATCTTATTAGACCAGAACGGCAGTGATGTTGTGATCAGACCAAGTTCTTTCAGCAATACATTGATCGCGCCGGAAGGCTGTAACATGATGTTCATGATCATCAGTGTGACGAACTGAGGTACAGCGATGGATAATACAAAGCAGAAACGCCAGAAGGCTTTTCCCTTCGTATCTTTCCGATTGATGATCATAGCCAGGATCATACCCAGAATATAGTTGAGGAATGTAGCGAAAATCGCCCAGACAATCGTCCATCCCAGAACATGCCAGAACTGACGTCCGATATTACCATTCAGATTCAATACACGTACAAACTGGTTGATCCCGTCCCAGTCAAACAACATCAGGTGGTCGCCTTCCTTGGAATAGGTCGTAAACGCCATGGAGATCATGTATACCAGAGGTACGATATTGAAGATCAATATACCGACACACGGCAATGTCATGAGGGTGATATGCAGATTCTTATCGAAAAGATTACGGATATCCTCTTTCAGTGTAGGTACATGTTCACCTTCTTCGATCATCTTCTGTAGTTTGTAGGAATGCCTCATCTGCAGGATCCACAAAGCAACGATTCCTGCGATGACAAACAAGGTTACCACTCCGGCAAGAAGGATCTGCTGGGAGTTATCACCGGTTGTATACTCATAGATCTGCTTTGCTTCATTCCATACTTTTCCCTGTTCTACGGTGCCCAGAGATGGCATCATGGACAGAGAATGGATCCCTTTGTTGATCATGTAATAGATAAACGCAATTTCACAGACAAGTACACCGATTCCCTTAGCAATCTGTTTATGACCAATCATGCCCAGACCCATGACAGCTGCAGATAACCGTGTATACAGATCACCGTATTTCAACGCATTTTTTACATTTATCTTCCTGTTTTCCATTTGACCACCTCCCGTGTTACGGATGCAGGGATGAAAACCGCGGCTGAGCGGTCATTGTTCAACCGCGGTTTCTGATTTAGTAAATTAGTGAACGCCGGCGTTGTTCATGGACTCGTTCATCTGCTCGGTCTTTTCAGCCGCATTTTCATGTGTGACTGTACCAGCAACGAGTTCTTCACCCATGGACTGTGCAGGTGTCCAGTAGTTGCCCATGTCGGCCTGCAGAGGCTGTACGATGGAAGCATAACCCATGGTATCCATCTGTGCTCTTGCAAGAGCATCATCACCAACATTGATATTCTTATCTGTCGGGATGATACTACGGGAATCATAATGAGCCTGCTGTGCTGCTGTGCCGCCCAGGTAAGCTGCCAGTGCAACTGCTACTTCAGGATGCTCCGCATACAGTTTTGTTGTCGGGTTGACGCCAATCGCCTTGGAGCCTGCGAAGGACTTCATCTGCTTCTGTGCGCCGTCTACTGTGAAGGAAGGTGCCGGAGCGATACCGAGGTTGTCACCGAAAGCTTCCTGTGCTTTCTGGTAATCCCATGTTCCGGAGAAGAATGCCTTGATATCATTTCCTGTGGAAACATCACCGTTGACGAAGTTAGGATTAGCAACCAGGTCTACGAGGTAATTTGTAACTGCAACTGCCTTGTCACCGCTGAAGTCAAAGCCTGCAGCAGCATCGCCGCCGTTCGGGCCGAACAGTGTGCATCCGTTAGCTACGTAGAATGCTGCGATATACCAGGAGTTGTTCAGCGGGAATGCAACCTTGCCCTTTTCCAGCATAGCGTCCAGGGACTTCGCATCTTCTTCGCTGAATACGCTCTTGTCATAGTACATGAACCATGTATTTGCTGTGAACGGAACACCATATACGGAACCGTCATAGCTGACTGTGTTCACTGTTGTTTCAGAATTGTTTGCCTTGATTGCATCCAGGGTCTTGCCGCCGAATTCCGCAATTGCGCCGGACTTCAGCAAATCAGGAATCTGGTCATTCGCGAACATATATACGTCTGCGGCAGCTTCCGGGTCAGTACCTACGTTAGTCTTCGCATCACCTTCGGAGCATACGCCATAATTGAATGTAAGATCCCAGTCAGCGTGTTCCTTAGCGAAGTTTTCACACTGTGTCTGCAGCCATTTTCCGTTGTCATCGGACTGGTCTTCCTGAGGTCCCCAGACAGTAACGGTCACAGAAACCTTATCACTGCCGGACGGTGTAGCACTGGGTGTGGTTGATCCGCCTCCGGAACAACCAGCAAGCAGCGCAATACTAAGCATACCTGCTAATAATTTCTTTGCGTTCATCTCTCTTTTCCTCCTATATATGTATCGTTAGTTTAAAACTACGATGACGCCTTATTTATACTCCAGATTCATTCCTTCGGTATCAAACATATGAATGACATTATCTCCGAAGGTAAATCTGACTTTGGATCCTATACCATAGGACTTATTCTTCAGTTCCAGTGTAGGTACGATGATAATACCGTCCTTGCCGCAGGCATTGATGTGAAGATGTACGGAAGAACCCATCATTTCACTGACATCAACGGTTCCTTCAATCATTGCGCCTTCTTTTTCATGCAGTGAGATATGTTCTGGTCTTACACCAACCGTGATCTCCTGCGGTTCTGTATTTCTGTCCTCCAGGTTCTTCTGTTTTTCTTCGGACAGTTCGATCTCTGCGTTTTCTACCTGTACGGCATATTTGCCAGCTTTATTCTTCACCAGTCTGCCGTTATAGAAGTTCATCTGCGGCATACCGATGAATCCTGCGACAAACAGGTTCTTCGGCTCATCGAAGACTTCCTGCGGTGTACCAATCTGCTGGATCTCACCGTCTTTCATGATGACGATACGGTCACCCAGAGTCATCGCTTCAGTCTGGTCATGCGTGACATAGATAAACGTGGAGTTGATCTTCTGACGGAGCTTGATGATCTCTGCACGCATCTGGTTACGTAATTTCGCGTCCAGGTTGGATAACGGTTCATCCATCAGTAATACTTTCGGGTCACGTACGATTGCACGTCCGATGGCGACACGCTGTCTCTGGCCGCCGGATAATGCCTTCGGCTTACGTTCCAGGTATTCTGTAATACTGAGGATCTCTGCGGCTTCATTGACTCTGCGGTCCATTTCATCCTTCGGTACTTTTCTCAGTTCCAGAGGGAACTGCAGGTTCTGACGTACAGACATATGCGGATATAGCGCGTAGTTCTGGAAGACCATTGCGATATCTCTGTCTTTCGGTTCGATATCGTTCATGAGTTTTCCGTCGATATACAACTCCCCGCGGGTGATCTCTTCCAGACCTGCAACCATTCGCAGAGTTGTGGATTTACCACAGCCGGAAGGTCCGACGAAGACGATAAACTCTCTGTCTGCGATTTCCAGATTGAAATCATCGACTGCGACTACACCTTCATCCGTAATCTTCAGATTGTTCGTTCTGTGCGTATTCTTTTTCTTGTCTTCCGCTGACTGTGGATAAATCTTCTGAATATGCCTTAAACTGATCGTTGCCATAAGTTCCTCCCTTATTTACGCGGTTCCGCTACGCTTTCCCCATAAATGACACTAAACGGTAATTCTTCGTGTACTGCTGTTCGTGGATAGTTGATTCTCAGCAGAAGATCATCCACACTCTTCTGCGCCAGCTGCATGGTATTCTGCTCAATTGTTGTTATCCGCGGTACGTAATACTTTGTGTACTCAATACCGTCATAACCGATGATGGAAATATCCTCCGGCACCCGCAGACCCAGATCATGTACAGCCCGGATCGCTCCGATCGCCACCATATCCGAGATTGCGAACACACCGGTGATCTCCGGAGATTTCCGGATCAGATTTGTCATCGCCCGGTAACCATCCTGTACAGAGAACAGACTTGGTTCATGCTGTTTCTCCAGATCGAATACCAGATTGTTTTCTTTCAGTACAGATACGGCACCTTGAATTCTCCGGCTCCCGATATAGCCTCTCTCGTTATCCGAACTGCCTCCGACGATACCGATCCTGGTATGCCCCTGCTGGCAGAGATAACGTACCGCTTCTCTGGAACCATCAATATCGTTAGTCGCAAAACTGGAGAGATTCTCATATCCCAATTGTGAAGCAGTATCCGCAATCAGTACGCAGGGAATATCAATTCCTCCAAAGCTTTCCCGAAAATAATTCAGGTTGCCTCCCAGGAAGATAATTCCCAGAGGTTTATGCGTATTACAGACCTGTATCGCGGTTTCTACTTCATTCGCTGTTTCATCCAGAAACATGACATCGATACCATGATCAGATTCTTTCAGCAGATGCTGGATCTCTTCCAGAATCGTTTCCAGGAACAAGTTAGATGTTCCCTTGACCAATACCGAGATATTGGAGGAAACTGCCTGCTTTAACATCTTCGCATTTGTGTTCGGCTGAAAATTGTTTTCCGCAATCACCTGTTCAATCTTTTCTCTGGCAGCAGTGCTGACATCGTGATGATGATTGATCACACGGGATACTGTTCCAATGCTGTAGCCAGAAAGGCGTGCAATGTCTTTAATCGTTATCATATAACACCTTCCCAGAATACTTTTTTGTAAACGTTATCGGAAACGTTTACAGTTTACGATTTTATCTTATGATACCGCTTTCATCTTGTCAATATGGATTTTATGAAATTTTAAAAAACAGAATGATTATTTCATTCTGTCATATTTTTTTAAGTATGGTTTTTATCCTGCCTGTATCTCTTTATCCAATGATTTCTGATATTTCCGGAACAGGATGATCCAGAGACCTGCCTGCAGGATGGAGGTTACCGTCCAGCTCAGCGGGAAACAGAAGTATAATGCCGACAATGTCTTATGCGCCGGGAAATATGTCCAGAGATAGATCAGACGCAGACCACAGATTCCTGCCAAAGTCATCACTGTGGGAAAGGAGGAATACCCCATACCACGCATGGACGCCACGAAGACATCCAGCAGCCCGTTCAGGAACAGGAACAGGCATACCAGCTGTAACCGGTACATGCCGGCCTCAATAACTTCATGACTGTTCGTAAACAAGGAAAGAAAGAACTCTCCCTTATACCAGCCGATAAACCCGATAGCCATGCCGGAGAGTACCGTCAGCCACAATGTCGTAAACATGATCCTCCGGATGTTATCCAGCCTGCCTGCGCCGGCATTCTGCCCGGTAAACGTCATACACGCGGAAGTAAACGCGCCGGTTCCGATGTAGACATAGTTTTCAATATTTGCGGCTGCGCTGTTACCCGCCACCACAGTAGACCCGAAGGAATTGACACCGGACTGGATCACCACGTTGGAAAGAGAGAACATCATCCCCTGCAATCCTGCAGGAAGCCCGATGGAGATGATATCCTTGGCCATCTGCGGATCCATGCGTATATCTTTCAGATCCAGATGTGTAGGACCTGTCTCAAGCATCAGAGATTTCGTTACCAATGCGCATGCCACAAACTGTGAGATCACTGTCGCAATAGCTACCCCTGCCACACTAATTTTCAGCACAACAACAAAGAACAGGTTTAACAGTACGTTGATCACGCCGCTCAGGGCCAGGAACATCGTCGGTCTCTTGGTGTCACCCTGACTTCTCAGGACTGCGGAACCGAAGTTATAGATCATATTAAAGATTGAGCCGGAGAAGAATATCCGCATATATAGCAGTGAACGGTCAATGATATTCGCCGGTGTTTCCACCAGTCTGAGCATAAACGGAGAGAATAAGAGACCCATGATGATCATGATCGTTCCGCCTGCGATTGCCAGGGCGTACGAAGTGTGCACGGCAGATCTGATCTTATCCATCTCTCCTCTGCCGATCATCCGGGCAATAACCACATTCGCACCCATACTCATACCCATGAATGTCGCTGTCAGGAAGAAGATGATCGATCCGGTGGCACCGACTGCGGCCAGAGCTTCCTGACCGGCAAACTTACCGACAATGATCGTATCCGCAGAGTTAAATAACATCTGCATCAATGACGATAACATCAGCGGTATCGCGAAGATGAACATATTCTTGATCAGCGGTCCGTTGATCATATCTAGTGTCTGTGATTTGTTATTCATACTCTTATCCCCTGAACAAGTGTCACTGCCCATTATACAATGTGTTTACAGAAAGAAGACACTAATATTTTCCGTAAATACTTACATGCAGGGGAAAAGAAAAACCGTGTCGTTATGACACGGTTGTGCTGTTTACTGCTTGTCCAGTTTTTCGTTTAATTCTTTAATATCGTTTTCTATGGATTCTGCGGTAACTTTCTTCTCTTCGATTCGTTTCTGGATGGAATGAATACGGTCATAGTCTTCTGTCTCGTATTCTTTTACCTGAAGGTCATCGATCTCTGTACGGATCTTCTTCAGTGTATCTTCTTTACGGCTGATGATCTCGCGGAAGCGATCCTGGCTGTTTGCGTGCTTCGCATCCCAGAACTGGTTCTTTACTTCCTTGAAGGTTTCCCACAGCGCATCGTTGATCTCTTTTCCGGAGAAACCGGCTGCTTTCCATTCCTTGTCGATCTCTTTCATTCTCTCCGTGATATCCTTGGAGAAGTCTGCGTTTTCGACAATCTTCCTTACTTCTTCGATCAGGCTGTTCTTGATTTCAGAACTCTTCTTCTGAGCTTCACGCATTTCATTGTAGAATGCTTTTCTCTTATCGAAGAATTCCTTGCGGATACCGTTAAACTGTTCCCACAGGATATCATCGAAGTCACGTCCGGAACTGCCCGCTTTCTTCCATTCTTCCATCAAAGCGTTCATCTTATCTGTCGCAGCCTTGAAGTTCTTGTTTTCAAGAACTTCTTTTGCCTGTCCGATCAGTTCTTCTTTCTTGACCTTGCTGGCAGCACGGATTTCATCCAGCTGGCTGAAGTATTCCGAACGCTTCTTGTTGAATGCACTTCTGGCTTCCTTGAACTGCTGGTAGATTTCATCATCCAGGCTTCCTGCAGAACCGATATTCTTCAGTTCCTTCAACAGGTTTTCAAATCCCTGCTGAGCTGTTTTCCAGCTGGTGGATTCCGCAAGTTCTTTTGCCTTTTCCACGATTGCCTGCTTATCCAGAACATTCTGCTTGATCACATTCTGGTGATGAGCGAACTCGTCCATCAGCTGCGCATAGCGCTTGGCGAAGTTTTCTTCTTTCGGTGTATTCCAGTCTTTCAGACCGTTCCATTCTTCTTCCAGGGCACTGATTCTTTCCTGCATGGAATCACTTTCATTACTGTTAAGGATACCGAGTAATTCGCGGCAGATCTCCTGTTTTCTTATGATTGTGTTTTCCATATCTTCCAGGGCATGATCACCACTCTCAGTAGCGTACTCGATCTCGCCTCCTTCAGAAGCGGGTTTCTGTAACGAAAACATCCGGTGGTCACCGTTAATATCTATACCGAACCAACGACCGTGTCCGTCATCCGCACCTTCTCTGGCCATTACCGGATTACCGTTTTCATCTTTGGCTCCGTAGAGTACCTCCACCACCTTTCCGCCGAAGGTCTTATGCTCACGAATTCTGACCTTGGCATACTTTTCATCAAAACCACTTAAATCTTTCCAATCCATAACTTTCTCCTAAACTCAAATATACCTATATTCTATATCAAAATATTCTGTTAGTTCACTAATTTTGTTAAATTAATTGCTCATTTGTTTGATAATAATCTGCGAATTCCCAGTAAGGCACGGACTAACTGTTCCATCTGTACGATCAGGAAGACGACCACAAAGTTCGTCAGGCCGAAGACAGTGACACAGAGATATGCCAGAGGAATACCTACCATCCACATCATTCCGGAATCCAGGAACATCAGATATCTTGCGTCACCGCCGGACCGCAGTGATGAGAAGACAACCACGATCACCAGACGCAGCGCAATACGCAAAGCAGATACCCTGACGACACCGATGGCCATCTTATATACCTCAGGATCCGTCATACCAAAGAGATTGACCAGAGGTCTTGCGCAGGCCATAATGACTCCCGTAAAGCCTAAGGCAAGGATCAGGGACATGGTGAGGAAGTACCGGCTCATGCGGATTGCGTCATCTCTTCTGCCGGCCCCGAGTTCCGCGCCAAGCATCATCGAAGTCGCTACACCAAGACCGTTACATACACTGAAGAACATCCGGGTGATGGTATTACCTACATAGTAGGCATCCGTAACCTGGGTGCCTAACAACGCGTAAGCCTTGATAAACATAGAAGAACCGAAACTGAAGAATGTCTCATTGATGATCGTCGGAATCGTTCTGCCCATGATTGGTTTCACAAAGTGATAATTCATCGTGAAGATTTCCTTCAGAGGTCCGATAAACGGTACCTTCAGATAGATGGAAATGATGATATAGGAAGTAAGAGATACCAGCTGGGCAATCAATGTACCCATGGCTGCGCCGGCAACACCCATCTCCGGGAAACCAAGTTTACCGAAGATCAGCACATAGTTGAAGAAACAGTTACAGGACATACTTCCGATACCGATCCACATCGGGATGGCAGTACGATGAATACACCGGAACATATGGTTGAATACCAAGGCCAGAGCCATCGGCACATAAGAGAAACGCACGATCTTCAGATAAATCAGACCATCCGCAATTACCTGCGGATCCTTGACATAAAAATGCATGATCTGGGGGCCGAAGAAGGATACACTCAGGAACCAGGTACCGGTAATCATGAAGCACAGAAGCAGAGCCAGTCCGAAAGATTTCCGCATATTATGGAAGTCCTTGGCACCGAAGAACTGCGCAGAGAAGATTCCTACACCTTCCATGACACCGAAACAGACACCGATTGCGAGTGCTTCCAGCTGACTGCCGACACCTACTGCGGATACCTTGCCGATCCATGACACAAACATGGTATCGACAATACCCATGGCACTGCTCAGCAGCTGCTGCAACATGGACGGAATCGCCAGACGGGCACTTCTGCTGTAGAACTCCGCGTCGCCGAAATATTTACTCTTGTTTTCTTCTGTTATGTTTGATGACATATGAAAAATTTTACCGTATTCTTGTAAGAAAAACTATGATTAGTGATCAACTTTTTTCAATTTCTTCATGTATCGTTATACAGATACTATGGTTTTGTCACAAATCCTGTTCTCCGGAAACAAAAAAGACCAGCGTTGAACTTCCCGCTGATCTTTTTTATCTTATTGTGTACGTCCGTAGAATTCTTCCATCGTTAATCCGCTGTCATGAATTCTCTTCGCTTCCTCTATGCCGACATAACGGAAATGCCACGGCGAGAACATGATTCCGGTAATGCTTTCCTTCCCCTGCGGATAACGTTCAATATATCCGTATTCATACGCATGTTCGTGAAGCCATGTATAAGTCGGATATTCCACAAAACAGGTGATCAGTTCACATTTACCGCTCACATTGCCTAGATCTACTGCCAGGCCAAGCTGATGTTCACTTCCGCCGGGATAAGCGTCCATGGTCGCTGTCTTGGCCTTCCCGTAACGGTTCAGATAGGTGTTATACAGAGATACCTGTTCTTTATAGGAACGGTAACCGCTGAGCAGTTTCAGAGTCAGTCCCTCATCCAGAGCTGCTCCCATCATCTTTTCCAGGGCGTCTGCCGCTTCCGCACGCAGGGTCTGGTCAGAGTTACTGCGTACATTTACTTTCCGCAGATCCGAGGGCACATAGCCGGAATCAATTGTATAGGACTTATTCACAAACTTGTTAATACTGTCGTTGGAATCCAGGTCAACAACGATCTCCGGTGTAGGTTCCGGTGTGGTGGTTACTTCCGGTGTCGGTTCTTCCGTTTCTTCCGGCGTCGCTGTTGCCGTTTCTGCCGCAGGTGTAGATGTAGGCTTGGCCGGTTTCGGCGACGGCTTCGCAAAGAACTTCAGATAGATCAGTCCCAATAAAATCAGTAACGATAAGATTATGATCGTAATCAGTTTGCCGCGATATCCTTTTTCCATATCAGCCTCCGTAGACCGATTCCGGTCTGACTCTGCAAGGTGCACTGTTCCCTGCCTCACAACGCAGATTATATCCTGTCACACCCCAGCCGGCGTTAAACGCGAGATCACCATTCCAGTGAGATGCGTAATACGCGAAGTTGTCCGCGCTTCCGAGATAGTAGATTTCAATATGGCAGTGCGGTCCGGAACTGTTTCCGGAAGTTCCCAGAGACGCAATGATATCTCCGGATTTCACCACGGTTCCTGCCGCAATCGTCGTGCCTTTTAACAGATGACTGTAGGACATGCCGTACAGACCGCCGTTGATCTTAAACAACGCAAATACCTGATTTCCGCCGCCCCAGGCACCACCGTATGTACATCCGTTACCGATATACCCATCGTCACAGCCATCCGTACTATGCAGGATAACACCATTACCTGCAGCCACGACAGGAGTTCCCTTACTGCCGACAAAGTCTGCGCCGAGATGTAACGCTCCGGAATAATAGTGCCAGGTGCCGGCATTCGGATTGATATGACCACCCGAAACCGGATATGTCCATCCTCCGGCTGCCACGACTTCATTCAGTTTCTCCTGGATACTATCCATGGTCGCCTTGATCGCATCGATATTAGACGCAATCTTATTCCCCTGCGCCTGTAATTCCGCGTACTGTCTGTATTGTTCTTCTTCCAGTAATTGTACCTGATACAGCAATGCCAGTACTTCCGCCTGTTTGGCTACGACTTCCACCTTGAGCGCTTCGATATCTTCTTTTTCTTTCTCTACCTGGATCTTATCGTTATTCAGTTTCTCAATCAGAACCTGAAGATCCTGCATGGTCTTTTCATCATAGGCAGTGATATCACTGAGTCCGTTGGTGATACGGATAAAATCATTGAAACTTCTGGCTCCCATCAGAATATCCAGATAGGGATTCAGACGCATGGTTTCCTGTGCCATGACCATCCGTTCCTTAATCTTCTCTTCGGCCGCATCGATCTGCGCTTCACTGTCCGCGATTTCTCCCTCAAGTCTTTCAATTTCCTGTTCCTTGACTGCGATCTGTCCGTTATACATCGCAATTGTCTGATTCAGCTGATAGACCTGTGCCTGATAGTTCTGTACTTCCCGTCCAAGACGCGCCAGTTCCGCAGCCGCATCCTGCATCTTGTTGTCAATGTCTTCCAGTGCTTTCTCCAGATCCTTACTTTGTGACTTCATGTAGTTCATGAATGCCGCGCATGACTTCTTCTGAGCAATCGTCAAAGATACACCGCCGGCACCGGTGCACAGATTTGTCCAGTATGTGGTATCACTGAAGTCATCTTCTGCTGTAACCGGCATGATCATACCGACAGCCAGAAAAAGCACAGTAATTACCGAGAGTAATTTCTTCATTATCTCTTCCACCTCAGATATCTGGATACGGAGAAGAAACTTCCCAGGAAACCGACAATAATACCGATCAGGAGAATCACACCCGCAACATAGTAAACATACGGAATCGGAGGAATTAATTCAAACATATTGGAAATCACATAGCCTCCGGTCATTTCATACAGATATTTATAGCCAAAGTAGATGACCGCAACCGGAATCACGGAACCGAGAATACCAATCAGGATTCCTTCCACAAGGAACGGGGAACGGATAAACCCATTCTTTGCACCGACACTGCGCATGATCGCGATTTCATCCGCACGCGCCTGGATCGTTAACTTGATCGTATTCTGGATCAGAGATACTGCCAGAATTGATAAAGCCAGGGCTAGCAGTCCGCCTGCCCAGCGGATCGTACGCAATGCGGAAATCATCTTCACGGCACTGGAACCGCCGAAATTGACCCGGTATACACCTTCAACTGTTTCAATCTTTGAGGCAATCTCTTCCAGTTCACTGCCGTTTTTTACTTCTACGTAGAATGCGTCATGCATGGGATTTGACTCACGGAACGGTTCAAACGCCTCCTTGGTCTTCTCATCCTTGAAACTGTCAATATAATACTGGAATTCATCTTCCTTACTGGAGAAGTTTACTTCCGAAACCCCTTCAATATTACCGATCTCCAGACTGATACGGTCTTCTTCTTCTGCTGCCTCATAGTCATAATCCACCAGAACAGAGATCTGTACTACCTGTTCCAGGCCCTGGGTAAAGCGGCTGACATTCGTGGTGAAGATCAGGAATAAACTGATGATCACCAATGTAATCGTTACTGCGGAAGCACTGGAAAAAGACATGGACCCATGCCGGACCACACCCCGGAATCCTTCTTTTATGGGACGGAACAATCTACCGATCATGACGTACATAACCTCCGCTTTCCAGATCTGCGACGATATGTCCGTGTTCCAGGACGATCGTACGCTTTGTGTGTTTGTTTACGATGGCCATATCATGTGTAACCATCAGGATCGTTGTGCCGTAAGCATCGTTGATCTTTTCCAGCAGACTCATGATTTCATCAGACATGCCCGGGTCCAGGTTACCGGTCGGCTCGTCCGCGATCAGTACCTTGGGACGATTCGCAATCGCTCTGGCAATCGCAACTCTCTGCTGTTGTCCGCCGGATAACTGTCCGGGGAAGGAACTTCCCCTGTCTTCCAGCCCGACAAGATTCATTACAGCTCTTACACGGCGCCGGATCAGATCTTTATCCATATTGATGACTTCCAGCGCATAGGAAATATTCTCAAATACTGTCTTTGAAGGCAGTAAACGGAAATCCTGGAAGACAACCCCGATATTCCGGCGATATACCGGCACTTTGGAGTGTCTCAGTTTGCCGACATCAATACCAACAACTTTAACCGTTCCTTTCGTAGGGACTTCTTCGCCGTCAAGCAGTTTGATAAACGTACTTTTTCCAGAACCGGTAGGTCCGATGATATAGACGAACTCTCCCTGGTCGATCTTTACATTTATGTCATACAGCGCGTTTACGCCGTTCTTATACTTTTTATATACGTGTGTACATTCAATCATCGCGCACCTCCGTCAAAGGTCTTATTCATTATATAGCAGAGTTGCCTGTTTTCAAAATCATATCCGGGCTCCGTAGGTAAACCCTTCCCCATGCATATCTGCCGCATCCGTAGTAATAATAAACGCTGTCGGATCAATGGACTTGATCGTATCGATCAGGTGGTTGTATTGTCTCTCCGACACAACGACGAGAATTACCTTCTTTGGTTCACCGCTGTAACTCCCGATGGCGTCGAATACTGTAGCTCCCCGTTCAAATGTCGTGTTGATTTCTGTGGTGATCTTCTGCCAGTCCCTGGAGATGATCTGTACAGATTTGGATGTTGCGGATCCGAAGGTCAATACCTTACCGATTGCGTAGGAAGACGCGAATACCGAAATCATTCCGACCAGGACTGCTTCAATTCCATACAGGCTCAGTCCCAGCAATACCGTAAGACCATCGGTGATCATTACCAGTGTATTGATCTTCATTCCTGTCAGTTTATGGATGATCATCGGAGGGATATCCATACCGCCTGTACTGGCACCGGTACGCATGACAATACCGATTCCCACACCACCCAGCAATCCTCCGTAGAAGGAAGCCAGAACCGGATCGATCTGCGGTATATACGCAGACCTGCTAAGTAAAGAAGTAAATACCGGATACAACAAAGATGACAGTGCTGTGGTCAGGAAGAACTGTTTACCCAGAACCACGGTCCCTGCCCCAAGCAGGGCAATCACCAGTACATTTGCGAAGATCATCTTGTTCAGATGTAATAACGGTTCCAGGGCGACGGCAATTCCCGCTACACCGCCGGATAATATATTGTACGGAATGATGAACCAGACGACAGATACCGCCAGGATCAGGGTTCCGGTGAAGATTTGTATTAAATCAGGAAGATTAAGATTTTTCATAAAAGTATTATATCATGTGATACTATACTACTCACAAAAGGAGAACCTATGAGAAAAAGACATTGGTGGGCATGGCTGATCGTTGCCGGGTATATCTGGCTGATCTTCCGGAATTCAATGATGATTGCGGAAGCTTCTGAGCAGATGTCTCTGGGCGTGACCGGGAAAGTTATGGAATTCCTGCAGCGTTTTGGCTTATACTGGGCAGATCCCTACGTTCTGAACCGCTATATCCGTAAACTTGCACACTTCGCGGAATTTTCCGGACTGGGTTTTCTGGTCGGCTGGGCGATCCATCTGTGCCCGTTATTCAAATACCGCTTTCTGAACTTTGTGCTCTTTCTGATTACGATACCGGTCAGTGATGAGGTGATCCAGCACTTCTATGAAGGAAGATCCACACAGGTCACGGATATGTTTATCGACGGTGCCGGGATCCTCTTCGGGGGATTTGTCATCTATGTACTGATTCTGATCTTCAATGATTTCTTCAGGAAACGGTGATTGCGGCAAGTTCTGCTTCGGTAACCCGGATCAGCGCTTCGGGATCTACTTCGATCTGGAATCCCAGTTTTCCTCCGGAAACGATAATCGTGTCAATAATCAGGGCTGTTTCATCAATGACAGTCCTGAATTTTTTCTTCATGCCTATGGGTGAACACCCTCCGTGGACATATCCGGTCAGGGGGAATAACTCCTTCTGGGGGATCATTTCAATACTCTTAACATCAACACTTTTGGCAGCTGCCTTCAGATCCAGTTTGGCGGCAACAGGAATCACAAATACGTAGTAATTACGGTCATCTCCCCGGGTCACCAGTGTCTTGAACACATGGTCAGGATCTTCTCCTACTTTTCTGGCTACGGATACACCGTCCAGGATACCGTCACTGTAGTCATAAGTATGTTCCGTATAAGTGATCCCGTGACTGTCCAGAATCCTCATCGCATTGGTTTTCTTCTCTGCCATAGCTACTCCATGTGGTCTTCCTGCCATGTTTTGGATATATCCATCAGACTCTGATAGAACTTCAGAAAATACGGTTTCAGGTCTTCGGACTCAATCAGTTTACTTCTCTGTTCCAGATTATTCTTTTCCCTTTCCGGATCATATACCGGTAATCCGTGTTCTTGTTTATAGCGTAGAATGATCTGCACGGCATTCATTCGTTTTTCAAATAGAGATACGAGTTCTTTGTCTGTTTCATCGATGATTTTTCTTGCGTATTCCAGATCATTCATAAACATTTCCTTTCATTTGATTATGTTTCATTATAGTCCAGAGACTTGACCTGTGTTAAAATTCTTAATAATAGTTGAGGATCACACGATGAAGAACTTTGTATTTATCTCACCAACCTTCCCTAAATCTTACTATCAGTTCCCGCAGGCATGGAAAGAACTCGGAGGTACTTCTCTGTGTATTGCCGAAGACCCGTACGATTATCTTCCTGAGGAAATGAAACAGGCCGCCTCCGAATACTATCAGGTACGTTCTCTGCAGGACTACGATGAAGTATACCGCGCGGTTGCCTGGTTTGCGCACAAGCACGGAAAGATCGACTGGCTGGAATC
This sequence comes from Solobacterium sp., assembly GCA_017512555.1. Classification (GTDB taxonomy): domain Bacteria; phylum Bacillota_I; class Bacilli_A; order Erysipelotrichales; family Erysipelotrichaceae; genus Bulleidia. The sequence goes on from JAFWFE010000083.1 coordinate 31,511, forward strand.
CAATAACGAATTCTGGCTGGAACAGGATGCCCGGTTACGTACAGACTTCAATATCACTACCGGAGATAAAACCGAAGATGTCATGCGTTTTAAACTGAAGTCCAACATGAAGGCGTTCTATGAAAGAGCCGGTGCGCCGACAGCCAGATATCATCTGACCGACACCTATGAGAATGGTAAGAAATTTATTGAACTTGTCGGTTATCCGGTCATTGTCAAACCGGATGACGGTGTCGGTGCCAACGCGACATGGAAAATCAACAACGATGAAGAACTTGCAAAATTCTACGAAGAAAAGCCGGACGTATCCTATATCATGGAAGAATTTATCCCCGGTTATATCGTATCCTATGACGGTATCACCGACCAGGATGGCAAGATCATCTTCAAGACATCACATATCTTCCCGGAACCGATCATGGATATCGTAAACAACAAGGATGAACTTGTATACTACTCCGTACGCAAGATTCCTGAAGATCTGGAACGTTATGGTTCCGCCGTTATCCGTGAATTCAATATCCGCGGCCGTTTCTTCCACACGGAATATTTCCGTTTGACTGAAGATAAACCAGGCTTGGGCAAGGTCGGAGACCTTGTAGGATTAGAAGTCAACATGCGTCCGCCGGGAGGATATACCCCGGATATGATGAACTTCGCGAATGATATCAGTGTCTACCGGATCTATGCCCAGATGGCTATGTACAACCATGCGGAGTACTCCCAGGAACGTCCGTACTTCTGTGTCCATGCCGGACGTCGTGATCATTACCAGTACGCGCATGATGACGAAGAGATCTACCAGAAATACGGAGAAAACATCATGATGCATGAACGTATGCCGGAGATCTTATCTTCCGCGATGGGTAACATGGTGTTTATCGCCCGCTTCAAGACCGAAAAAGAAGTACAGAGATTCGCGTCTTATATCTTTGCGAAAGCGAAAACCCCGAAGAAAAAGAGTAAATAACGATTGTCGGATAACGGTATTCTTCTGCAGGAATATGCTATAATACCGTTGCCTGCGGATGTGGCGGAACTGGCAGACGCGCCAGACTTAGAATCTGGTGTCTCCGACGTGCAGGTTCAAGTCCTGTCATCCGCACCACTTAAATACAGAAAGCCCGTGTAAACAACGGGCTTTTCTTCGTTATTAGCGATTTATAATTCCTCCAGGACTGCACCATGGACAGTACATACCCTGGCACCGATATGGGATGCCTGCACAAGCGCATCATATGTACCCATGCCCTTCTGCCGGCAGGCAAGATAGGTTCCGATATGGGCATCCCCGGCACCTGTACTGTCAACCACATGATCCAGTGGCTCAGCGAGCACGAACATCCACTGCCCGTTTTCCATACAGCCGCAGCCGTTTTCCCCGTCCGTAATAATTACGGTATTCCCGGTTCTTTCCGCCAGCAGACCTGCGCAGATACGCATTTCCTCTGTTTCTGTCTTCGTTCTGTGCAGAAGCGCCCGGGCTTCCTTCAGGTTAAGATGAAGCAACGGATGAAGATCCAGTAAGGCTTCCTGACGATCGTGCGGCACACTCATGATTCTCGGACCAGGTGCGTAGCAGAACGGCAGCGACGGGTGTTTCCGGAAAAAGTCCAGAATATACTCCCCGGTATCTTCTTCAAGTTCAAAACCGCAGCAGTAGCCCATGGTATAGGCATCCGCATCCAGACGATCAAACCAGTTCTTTTCAAAGCGGTATTCCGCGCCATGAACACTCAGGAAGGTTCTTCTCCCTTGCTCATCCACAATACAGTAGCAGCATCCGTTCTCCTCGGGACTTTCAAACAGGATCCGGATCCCCTTTTCCTCCAGCTTTCTCCGGACAAAGTCTCCGTAGATGCCTGTTCCCACCGGTGCGCATAAGTCAAAGGGTTCCTTCATCAGCCTGAACATATTGGCTGTATTGTATGCGCATCCGCCCAGGTGCATGGTCTGGGAATAGGGATTGACATCTTCCTCAAGACCGGGAAGATGGTCTACTCTGATGGTAATATCCGCAACGGCAGAACCGATGATCAATGTTTTCTTCTGCATATAATTGTTTGTCCTGTTCATTTCCTGCATGAAATTATTCTAGCATAAACAAGCATGGAATCACTGCACGATCAGACCGTTGACAACTGCCCTTTCATTCTCTTCATATGTGACAGGATCACGGTCAGAGAGTAGTAATTCTCTTTTGTTTGCGCACAGGATCTGCGCTGATCCGCCGCCGTCCAGGTGTACGCCGTTTTTCATTCCCAGTTCCGCACAGATCTCTGCGGCTTCTTTCAGGGATGCGCCGCAGCTTTCCTTTCCCGGCTGGTATCCATACTTGCCTGCGCCTTCAAACCACAGGATCATCGGCTGGTCCTGCATGTCTGCGCCGATCACGATCCGTGGTGCGCGGTCTCTTGCGTAATCCAGCGGATATAACGTCGGAGGATACGGAGGGATCCAGGGCTTCTTCAGGTCATGGAATGAGGACAGGAAGCGGTTTGTTGGTATCCCGTTGATTACAGCACTGTTCCCTGCCTGTACCGCAAATAACATATCTTCCAGGCCTCCATAACGCACTTGTGTATCCGGCAGTTCCGGAAGGATATCCGTATGGATCACAAAGCCGGAAGACGGGATCAACCCGCCGCCTCTGCGGAACGCTGTCACCTGCCTGCCAACCACGATCAGATCATAGCCATGACGAGGTGTATAGCTATGTTCCGGACGGTACAAGATCCGGCAGTTCTCACCGTCACGGTACCGCTTATTCCCGATCCGGATATCCAGGTCTTTGAGACTGATCCTGCGTACGGCTGTTTTCCCCTGCTTGTCGACTGTGAATACTTCCCGGTCAAACAGCGGAGGATTCAGGATTTCTCCACGCTGTACACATAACCCAATGCTTGTCGCCAGACTGTCGTATACCGTACCGATATCCAGAGAGTTCATGGTAAAGAAAGACACATTGACCTTCATCGAAGCATCCTTGTTTTCCTGACTCAGAAAGCCAAAGCTCTTACGTACAGGAAGTACTGACAGGATAGGCAATTTACCGCTTGCCAGGTGTATACATCCTCTATCCTGTAACTGATGATACAGTTCTTCCGTACTCTTATTCTTGAAAATCAGTTGTTTATTCCTGAGAAGGATATGGTCACGGAACATTGCGCTGACCACACAGAGCGGGTCATACAGCACTCCGTAACGCGGATGATTTGTCCACGGCAGGCGAAGATCATCCGGAAGTGTAAACAACAGATTCGTGCCCTGGACATACGCATACTTCTTAACCATGTAGTTGCTGTAGAGGTCACAAAGCTGGCGGAAGGCATCCTCAGCGTATGCCGGCTGAAAAAAGGAAATATGGTGCCAGTCCTCCATACGGAGGATCTGTACACGCTGTATTTCCTTGTTTGTGTAAGTATACGTTTTTATTTCAGAGGTAAACATCAGTTCAGTGCCTTTTCCTGACGGTCGGAGATCTTCAGGAAAATGAATCCGAGCAGGAAGAAGATTGCCAGGGACGCAACCGCGATATTGATCGTACCACCCATCAACTTGACTGCCGCAATTACCGCAGAACCCAGGAAACTTGCGCCTTTCGCGAAGATATCATAGATACCGAAGTATTCACCGGAATTCTCTGCCGGAATGATCTTGGAGAAGTAACTTCTGGACATGGACTGAATTGAGCCCTGGAAACATCCTACACCGAAGGCAAGAATACCGAAGTGTAACAATGTCTTCAAGGTCAGCGCATAGAGACATACAGCGAAATAACCGACGATACAGATCAGGATCAAAGTCACGGTATCGTACTTCTTGGAGAGATTCGCAAATACCAGGGAACCAATCCAGGCAACGACCTGTGTAGCCAGCAGGAAGATCACCTGTCCTACCGTGGGAAGACCCAGGTCTGTACCGATATTGATACAGTTATCAATGATGGTTCCTACACCATCGATATACAGGAAGAACGCGATCAGGAAGTACATGACTTTCTTATCTCTGGTAACGATCTTTTTCAGGGTATTGCCGATCTGCGCGAAGACATGGCGGATAGAACCCTTGGTATTCTCTACATAGTTGATCTGTTTATAATTCTTGATCAGAGGTACGGTAACGATAAACCACCATACCGCTGTAATCGTAAAGCCGATGATCTTACCCACAGACGGAGAGAACCACATCAGATTCTCGCTCAGACCACCGCTGAGGATATACGCGATCAAAGCCAATGTAAACGGAATACAGGAACCGATATACCCCCAGGCATACCCGTAGGAAGATACCTGGTCCATTCTTTCTTCGGTCGTGACATCGTTTAACATGGAATCATAGAAGGTCAATGACGCGGAATAGAAGATCTTAGCCAGTACATAGATCACCAGGAAAGACATCCATCCGGTCGCAAAACCGTTCAAGATACAGCCGACTACACCCAGCGCTACCGCGGTGGTAAAGAAGATCTTCTTTCTTCCCTTATGATCCGCCAGAGCTCCGCAGATTGGTCCCAGTATAGCCACGATAATCGTGACGATCGCAATCGACAGTGAATAATACGCTGTCGCATTGTCGGAAGAGATTTGTCCCGGAGCGTCACCGATTGCCAGCTGTTTAAACCAGATCGGAATCAGGGAACAGGCTAACATGGTAAAAGCACTGTTACCTACATCGTACAGGACCCAGGCACGTTCTGTTTTTGTCAAATTCTTAAACATAGTTATCCCCTTATTGTTTGATCAGTAGTACTTTAGTCATTATACTGTAAACCTGACTTGTTTCACAATTCCCGAGGTAAAGATAACAGGAATTCTTTTACGGTTTTCTCTACCTCATCCAGGTGATTGTCATAACAATGCGTATCTCCCGGAATGATGACCAGCTTACTGTCGGCGTACTTTTCCGCGATATCGATGGAATACTTTACCGGTACGGTAACATCCTGATCCCCATGAACGATCAGCACCGGACCGCGATAATGTTCCGCCAGTTCATTGACGTTGATCAGACGCGCGGCACGGGCATAATTTCCGCTGATCCGGAGTCCCTTGAACACCAGGTCATCGGTTGGCCTTTCCGGGTTAAACAGGAAGCCTTCGTTCCACCCGCGTCTGCCGATATCCGCTATATTGATTCCCGGAGACAACAGGATCGCTGCCTTGTACGCATCCGGACGCACACCTGACGCAATCAGGGTCAGTAATCCTCCCTGGGAATGTCCGCACAGGTATACATCTGTCACAAAATCCAGGGTCTGTACATAGTCTGTTACGGTCATCGCGTTGGTGAGCCACTTCAAGATCGTATGATCGTAGAAATTCCCGTCACTCTGTCCGTGTCCGTACATCTCTACCCGGAGGACCGCAATCCCCGCAGATAATACCGCATCCTTGATTCCCAGGATATGTCTCTCTTCCATATTCCCGGTTAAGCCGTGAATCAGAATCAGTAAAGGACAGTGATCCTTACCCTCCGGTTTCTCGAGTTTTGCATGAAGCCGCAGACCATCCTCAACAATATAGAATTCTTCCATGATCATGTTCTCCTGATAATTATTCTTAATCTATTATATCTCTGTTTCCAGGGTTTATGTGTATGCCGTTCTGTTACAATAGTATTAACGGAGGTACCCGATCATGACAATCATTCAGACAGAAATCCAACAGGTACAGATCTACCGTCAGGGTGCGGAAGTCACCCGGAATGGTAAAGCTGACCTTCAGGAAGGACAGAATACCTTGCATATCCGAGGCTTAAGCACACAATCCGATTTTGACAGTGCCAGACTCTATTTCCC
>JAFWFE010000084.1 GCA_017512555.1 Solobacterium sp.
CCAGCATGCACAGATCATATGGAAGTTCTCCGACATCTTTAAACGGTTCATGGAAGAACAGTAAAATTGAACACCTATCAGAAAAGAGCTCCAGATTGTAGAATCCGGAGCTTTTCTTCTGAAAAAGTTCAATATTTTTTTAGTCCTTACTTGACATACGCTGATGAAGCACACCGGTTGAATGAGAAGTCGGGAATGTTCCACAATCTTGGTGAGAATCAGATCAAAGAGATTATTCATGCGTCTAAGTGCAGTGTATTCTTTATCGACGAAAATCAGAGAGTTACATTGAGTGATATCGGAAGTGTTGCGGAGATCAAGAGGTGGGCTTTTCAACAAAAAGCAGAGGTGTATGAGGATGAATTGGTTTCCCAGTTCAGATGCAATGGTTCAGATGGATATCTGGCATGGGTAGATAATATGCTGGAAATCCGGGAGACTGCCAATACTACTCTGGAAGGAATAGATTACTTATTCAAAGTGTTCGATGATCCGACAGAAATGCATAACTACATTGTTGAAAAGAACCGGGAGGCAAACAAGGCACGCGTACTGGCAGGGTATTGCTGGGAATGGCCGAAGAAAGAGCAAAATAACGCAGAGTATCCGGATATTGTCATTGGAGAATACAGGAGGAGCTGGAATCTTGGAAATACACAGACATGGGCAATCGATCAAAACTCGGTAGAACAGGTTGGCTGTATACATACTTCTCAAGGCCTCGAATTCGATTATGTGGGTGTAATTATAGGACCGGATTTACGTTATGAAAATGGTCATATCGTAACGGATTATACAAAAAGAGCATCCTCTGATCAGTCAGTAAAAGGAATCAAGAAGATTGCCAAAGAGAATCCGAAAAAAGCTGAGAAGCTAGCAGATGAAATCATCAAGAATACATACAGAACACTTTTGACCAGAGGAATGAAAGGGTGTGCGGTGTATTGTTGTGATGAAGGATTGAGAGAGTATATAAAAAGCATTGTAGATTGATTTGAGAATAGAAACAGATAAAGGGAAATCTAGCTAGCTATAAATTTATCTGTCTCCCTCCATATTTTCATAATTTCCTGTACTTATTGTTTTATTATCGTATACAATATTTCTCGGTAGAGACGGAGGTATCCCTATGTATACGATCCATGAAATGTATGATCTTGAACATACACTCGCTAAAGACTATCTTGAACAGTTTAAATATCCCTGGGAAGCACTGAAGGGGATCAAGGATATGATCATTGCCTTAGGTGCCACTCTGGACCCTGAAGAATATACGGAAGTATCCGAACATGTCTGGATCCACAAGACAGCCCAGGTATTTCCTTCCGCATATCTCGGTGCACCCTGTATCATCGGCCCTGACACCGAAGTACGTCACTGCGCATTCATCCGCGGATCTGCGCTTGTCGGCGCCAACTGTGTTGTAGGCAACTCTTGTGAGTTAAAGAACGTGATCCTGTTTGACCACGTACAGACTCCTCATTATAACTACGTCGGAGATTCGATTCTCGGTTATTATTCCCACATGGGCGCAGGTTCTGTCACCTCCAACGTCAAGAGTGACAAGAAACTTGTCGTTGTCCACGACCAGGAAGAAAGTGTGGAAACCGGTCTGAAGAAGTTCGGAGCCATGTTAGGGGATTATGTTGAAGTAGGATGTAACTCGGTACTGAATCCGGGATCCATCATCGGCCGCAACAGCCGTGTATATCCCACCAGCTGTGTACGCGGAGTCGTCCCTGCGGACAGTATATACAAGAACACGGGAAAGGTCGTAAAACAGGAGAAATAACCAGTAAAGTTTGCTATAATTCTCTTGATATGAAACTACGAAAGAGATACACAGTATATTCCATGAATCCGGCAGAGATCACCGCCGTGTTTATGGTATACCTGGTATCTTTTTTTATACTCAGAGATACTGGTACAGCAGTCCTTCTCTCTGGATCTGTACTGATATTCTTCTCCTTGAATCACTCAGAGAACACAACGACAGACAAGGAAGAAGACACACAGAGTACCACTTCACCCAAACATGATACCGGCGTACACCTGTGTTCCAGGCTCATCAGTCTGATCCTGTTGCCGGTATTTCTGGTTCTCTGGTTCCTGGTCTTTGTGTTCACCGCTCTGGAATCCCCCGGCAGAGTCCTTGTCCCGCACCTGCGTGTAGGCAGAAACGCTGTCTTCTTTCACCAGTATCGTTTCCGGGTCTTCCGCATGGACGCGAAAGAGAGCGAAGTGCCAGGCAAATCTCCGTATACCGTTACCGGCAGGATCCTGAAATCGATGCACCTGGATGATGCGCCGATGTTACTGAATATCCTCTTTGGAGAGATGGTCTTTTTCGGCAAGTCTGCTCCGACTCTGGAGGAATACCGCCGGATGTCCCAAAGTGAACGTAATCCGGTGTATGCCACACCTGGGTTCTTCAGCGGGCGTGACCCCGAAGATTTACTGGAAACAGAAGAATACGAGTTCATCGCACAACAGTTGAATTACCGCAAACCCATGGACTATGATCACTCACCCGAGACGAAAAAAGACCCGGTATTCTACCTGGTCATCAAACGCTTATTTGATCTTGTCCTGTCACCGGTATGTATCGTGTTGTTGTCACCGGTAATGCTGGTGGTGGCTGCGGCAGTCAGTCTGAGTGACAACGGTAATCCGTTCTACACACAGTGGCGGATCGGCAGGGGAGGTAAACAATTCCGGTTATACAAGATCCGTTCCATGCGTATGGACGAGGTTGATCCTTACGCGTTCATGACCCCGGAACAGATGGAAGAATACCGCCGTGAATTTAAACTGGAAGATGATCCCAGAGTTACTCCGATCGGGAGTTTTATCCGTAAGACCAGTCTGGATGAATTACCCCAGTTATTCAATATCTTCTTTGGTGATATGTCTGTAGTTGGACCGAGACCTCTTCTGGATATCGAAATCAAGGAGAACTACACCGGGGAACAGATTGCCCGTCTGTTAAGTACACGTCCGGGACTTACCGGATACTGGCAGGCGTATGCCCGTAATAACGCGACATATGAAAGCGGAGAGAGACAGGAAATGGAGATGTATTATGTGGATCATCGTTCTTTCCTGCTGGATGTGAAAATCTTTTTCAAGACATTTATCCGTGTGATCAGCGGTGAGGGTGCCAGATAATGAAGAGTATTGTGTTTGTCGCATGTCATAAGAAATGCGAAGTTCCGGAAGATGATCTTTATCTCCCGGTATTTGTCGGTTCCGCAGGCAAGGAAGATATCGGTTTCCAAAGAGATGATACCGGCGAGAATATCTCCCGCAGGAATCCGCTGTACAACGAACTTACAGGGCTTTACTGGTGCTGGAAGAATCTGGAGTATGATGTGCTTGGCTTAACGCATTACCGCCGTTATTTCACCCTGAAAACGCGCTATGAACAAAAGAAATACGGACGTCTGAACAGTGTGATCACTTTGGCGGAATGCGAAAATCTGATGAAGAAGTACAAAGTGATCGTCCCGAAGAAGAGAAACTACTATATTGAAACGATCTACAGTCATTACAGTCATACATTTGACGGCAGCCAGCTGGATCTGACAAAGGAGATCTTCCGCAGACAACACCCGGAATACATCCCCGCATTTGAGCAGGTCATGCGTTCCCGCAAAGCCTATGTCTTCAACATGTTCATCATGGGGAAAGAACTGGTGTCTGAATACTGCGAATGGTTATTTCCAATCCTGGAAGAACTGGAAAAACAGTACGACACAACCGGACTGACGGATTTTGAGAAAAGATATACAGCCAGGATATCCGAGCGTTTATTCAATGTGTGGTTAACGTATAAGATCGATACCGGAGAATTGAAACGCACGGATATTCAAGAAGTTCCCTACCTGTATCTTGGTAAAGTAGACTGGTGGAGAAAGGGAACCTCTTTCCTGATGGCGAGGTTCTTTCATAAGAAGTATGACAGGAGTTTCTAGGAGGAGTATATGCCGGCAATCAGTGTGATTATACCTGTTTATAATACCAGAGAAGAATATCTGCGGAGATGTCTGGATCGTTTTGTGATGGATGATCCTGCCGTGGAAGTGATCGTGGTCAATGACGGAAGCCGGACAGAAACCGTAAGTGTTCTGGAGGAATATACCGGGATGATCTCTTCCTACAGGATTCTGCACCAGGAGAACCAGGGCGTATCTGCCGCAAGAAACCAGGGCATACAACACGCGGAGGGAGAATGGATCACGTTCTGTGACGCTGACGATGAAGTGAATATACAAGCCTTATTACGGGCTGTACATGAAACATCTCCGGAGACTGACATGATCTACAGCTCTTTCCGCAAGATCCGCAAAACTGAGAAAGAAGTCACGCTTCCGGCAGGATTATCCGTGAAAGCTTATACAAAGAATCTCTTGTGTCACGCAAATACCTACGGTACGGTATGGGCAAAGATCTACAGCCGTAAGCTTCTGCAGGAAAAGAACGTACGCTTTAACGAAGAACTGAGTTACGGTGAAGACGCGGTATTCCTGCTGGAGTACCTGCGGCACTGTACGCAGATCCTGCGCGCGGAACACCCGTTCTATCTGTATCACTTCGAGTCATCCCTGACTTCACGGAGTAACCCGGAAGCGGTCAACCGGTACCTGAAGATGCTGGATACCGTAAAGGAACATTACAGTGAAAGAATCAGTGAGGAAGACTATGGTTCCTTCTGTAATACCCATCTGATGATCATCCTGGCCAACTATATCTTTATTCCCGCCAATGATAAGAATACCGCCATGGAACTTCTTCACACGGTTCTGGAAGATGAAAATATCCGCAGTTCCCTGCATACCTACAACAAGAAGGAAACCAGCCCCGCACAGAACATGGTGATCGCAGCGCTGAAAGAAGAGAAGTATGGTTTATGTGAGTGGATCTTCCGTGTATACAGGAATGTGAAAAACTGACGATATGTCACAAAGTCATACGTGTAATGAAAAATATTGTATAATAATTCCCGAATAAGCTACAGGAGAAAAGTAACGCATGAATAAAACACAACAAGCCCCGGACAAAGAAGAAAAAAGAACAGTACATATTTTCTGGACCGGAGGATATGATTCAACATTTCGTGTCACACAGTTATCACAGAAAAATGTCAATATTGCGCCTTACTATCTGAAGTTCCGCCGCCAGTCCACACCCTACGAACTGGAAGCCATGGAGAAGATCACAAACCTTCTTAAGCAGAATCCGAAGACGAAGTGCACGTTCAGTCCTCTTCAGGTAATCAATGCGGAGGAGTACACGGTGGATCCGGCCATACAACAGGCATACAAACGAATCAGAGAGACGATGTTTGTCGGTTCACAGTATGTGAAACTGGCATCTTACGCATTGAATCATCCCGGTTTTGAATTATCGGTTCATAAGGATGATAAGGCCATTGCGGTAATCACTGCGCAGGGAAAACTGAAGAAGATCGAAGATGAGGAGATCGGAACGTATTATATCGTTGATCAGGAGAACTCATCGGAAGATGTTTGTGCCTTATTCGGCAATTTCTGTTTCCCTCTGCCGGAGATTACAAAACTGCAGATGAAACAATGGTATATTGAGAACGGGTATGAAGATGTGATGAACAGTACCTGGTTCTGTCACAAGCCGCGTAACGGTAAGCCTTGCGGTGTATGTCATCCCTGCCAGTATACGATCCAGGAGGGAATGAAGGAACGCCTGCCCAAAAGAGCGCTGATGCGTTATTACATCATGTATTCACCGGTCAGTAACGCTGTAAGAAAAATGGTCAGAAAAGTGATTCCCGCGAAATGATCTGTCAGATTACAAGGAAAAGGAAGGGTCTGAAATGAAGAATATCGACTTAAACAATAAAACGATTCTGGTGACCGGTTCACCGGGATTTATCGGGTCTAATCTGGTTCTGCGTCTGTTAAAAGAGATGACCGGAGGTACGGTGATCAGTTTTGACAGTCTGAATGATTATTATGACCCTGAGCTGAAGAAATACCGTCTGGGTCTGATTGAACAGGCAGCGGTGAACAGTAAAGTCGGACATGTCTTCATTCACGGAAATCTTGCGGACAAAGCACTTGTACAGGAAGTCTTCGATACGTACAAGCCGGCAGTCGTCGTGAATCTGGCTGCGCAGCCGGGTGTGCGCTACAGTATTGATCATCCGGATGTCTATATTGAGTCGAATATTCTGGGTTTCTTCAATATCCTTGAACAATGCCGGCACAGCTATGATGATGGGAATCCAGGCGTGGAACATCTTGTCTACGCGTCTTCTTCCTCCGTATACGGCGGTAACACAAAGATCCCGTTCAGTACGGAAGACATGGTGGATCATCCGGTCAGCCTGTATGCCGCAACCAAAAAGAGCGATGAATTACTGGCACATGCCTATGCCAAACTCTATAACATTCCTTCCACAGGACTGCGTTTTTTCACCGTATACGGACCTGCCGGAAGACCGGATATGTTCTACTATTCCGCAACCCAGAAGTTAGTCCGCGGAGAAACCATCCAGATCTTTAACTACGGTAACTGTAAGAGAGACTTCACGTATATCGATGATATCGTGGAAGGTGTATACCGGGTCATGCAGGGAGCGCCGGAGAGAAAGAACGGAGAAGATGGTCTTCCTCTGCCTCCGTATCATCTGTACAATATCGGCGGCGGTACCCCGGAGAACCTGATGGACTTTGTGTCTACACTTCAGGAAGCCCTGGTGGAATACGGGATCCTGCCGCAGGACTATGACTTTGAGGCACATCGGAAACTGGTGGCGATGCAGCCGGGAGATGTACCAATCACCTATGCGGACAGCACCGCGCTGGAAAGAGACTTCGGTTTCCGCCCGCAGATCGATATCCGTACAGGACTGCGTAAGTTTGCCCAATGGTATAAGGAATACTACCGGTAGACACGGAGAATACAGGATGAATACCGTTAAGATCAGACATAGGTTATCAAAAACTCTCAATGCTTTTTCCTGTGCTTTCAGTAAGATACAGAAGAAAGTCGTTTTTGAGAGTTTCTATGGTAACCTGTTTTGTGATAATCCAAGAGCGATCTGCGAGAAGATGCACGAACTATACCCGGAATACGAGCTGGTGTGGGGTGTGCGCGAGATTGGAAAAGGCACCTTCCCGGACTATGTCAAGGTATGTGAGTTATCCTCGTTTCAGTACCGCAGGGAACGTGCCGCAGCGATTGCCTATATCCGCAACGAAGCGATGACGGAAGACCTGTACAAGCGTAAGAACCAGGTATTTATCCAGACCTGGCACGGAGATCGTGGCTTTAAGAAGATCCTCTACGATTCCTGGGTCAACACAAAACGGCCGGACGAAGTGATGGATAATCAGTTGACGGATTTGTTTGTGGTCGGCTCGGATTACGCGGAAAAGAGGATACAGACAGCTTTCCGTTATCACGGGAAAGTCATGAAAAAGGGAAGCCCGAGAAATGACTGCCTTGTCTATCCCAAAGATGTGGAGACAGTGCGGAATAAACTGAATATCCCGGAAGGGAAAAAGATCCTGCTGTATGCGCCGACACTGAAAAAGGGAAAGAAGATCCTGGATGTCAACGTAGACCTGAAGGAGACCCTGGAACAGCTGGGAGAAGACTGGGTTGGTCTGGTAAAGGCTCATCCCAAGTCCCTTGGTCTGGATCTTGATGATTCTGATCTTCTGACAGATGTGTCTGCATATCCGGATATGTCGGATCTTCTGATGATCGCGGATCTCCTGATTACCGATTATTCTTCCAGCGCGGGAGATTTCATTCTGCGGAGAAAACCGGTGATCCTGGCACAGTTTGACAAGGAAGAGTATGAAAACAGTATCCGGGAATTGTATGTCAGCTGTGAGGAGATCGGATATTTTATCGCCGGAAACCAGGAAGAACTGAATTCCCTGATCCGTGGAATGACTGCGCAGAAAGCAGAAGAAAACTGCGATAAGATCATGAATTATTACGGTGTACAGGAAACCGGACATTCTGCCGAAGAGGTATGCCGGTGGATCAATGAACAATATATGCGGATGCGTTAACAGGAGAGTATATGGCTGTAAAAGTAGTTGTCATCGGAAGAAACTATACTTCCAGATTGGGAATGATCCGGGCTGCGGGAACTGCCGGTTATGATGTGATCGTCGTCAAGATGGACAATCCGGCAAATCCTGAACGCTTTGATGAGAAAAGCAAATATATACAGAAGTATTACACGGTCAAGGAAAAGAAGGATGAGGAGTTACTGAACGTACTCCGTGAACTTCCGCAGGATGATCAGATCATCCTGATTCCTACGGATGATCATGCGGAAATGGTGCTTGACCGGTACAAAGAAGAATTATCCGGACGTTTTCTCTTCCCCGGATTGCTGAACAAAGAGGAATCAATCCTGCACTACATGGAGAAATATGAGCAGAAAAAACTGGCTCAGCAGGTCGGTCTTCTTACCGCAAAAGGCTGGAAGATCAGCTTTAACGATGATGGATTCCAGATTCCGGAAGACATGACCTTCCCATGTTTCATCAAGCCGGAACAAAGTGTATTCGGTAAGAAACGGGATATGAAAAAGTGTAATTCCCGTACGGAACTGAAAGAACATCTGTCTCTGATTTTTGCGGATCGTACTCCGGGAACACAGGTAGGGGACATCCTGGCCGAAGAGTTTATCGATATCGACAAGGAATACGATCTCCCTGGCTTTACGGATGGTGAGAATGTCATCCTCCCGTTCTTCATTGAGAAAGGAATCATCTACAGCGGTGTGACCGGAACCGGCACACTTCTGGATGTCAGTAAGTTCCAGGATACCTACGAAAAGCTGCAGGATTTCGTGCGTCTTTTCCACTTCCATGGTCTGATTGACATCGAGTGTTACGAACATGACGGAAAGATGTACTTCAACGAAATGAACCTCCGTTTCGGCGCTTCCGGTTATGCGGCAACCGGTTACGGAATCAATCTTCCGGAGATGCTGATCCGTTCTCTGCTCGGGCTAGAGGATAAAACAGAGATTCAGCGGCCGATAGAAGAAAAGTACTTTGCCAGTGAGAAAGTATGTTTCCAGAAGTATATCTCCGGGGGAATCTCCTGGCAGGAGTACAAGGAAATCATCAAGGATGCGGATTATACATTCGTGGGGAATGAACAGGATCCCGGACCGTACAAGGAATTAGCGAAATACATGATGAAGAGACGGCTGAAGAATACCGTCAAGAAAATCATCCGCAGAGATAACAAGACTGTCAGTAAGACGCCACAGATGAACACACCGAAGGTAAACAAGGTCCAGAGTACCGGACAGAAAGTCGTGGTTCTGGGTAAGAATTATTCAACTCCTTTAGGGGTGATCCGTTCCTTGGGCAAGGCAGGGTATTCCGTGGATGCCTTAATGATCATGAGGGATCCCAAAGGTATAGAGATCATCCAGTCTTCGGTATACCTGAATAACTTACTGCTTTCTGATGCCCGGAATGACGGGGAAATCGTGGAAAAGCTGATCCATCAGTATACAGATGCGCCGGAGAAACCGGTACTGTTCCCGACCGATGACTATACTTCATCACTGATTGACCGGTACCGTGAAGAACTGGCAGATCGTTTTATCCTGCCGTCTTCCAGTGAGTATACGATTACACAGCTGATGGATAAATCCTTCCAAAGTGAGATTGCGCGCAAATGCGGTCTGAATACTGCCAGGGAATGGATCATCTTCCTGAACCAGGATCCGGTAGATATACCTGCAGATATGGTCTATCCGTGCTTTGTCAAGCCTCTGCTCAGTGCCAAGGGCGGCAAATCCGAACTGGGCAGATGCAACAGTGAAAAAGAACTGAAGAAAAAACTGAACAAGATGCAGGCACGGCTGAGAACACGTTCGGTCATGATCCAGGAATTCCTGAATATCACGCAGGAGTACACGATCGGCGGTGTATGTAACGACCAGGAGGTCTATCTCCCGGCAATCATCAAGAAGAGCTGTGTTGCCCAGCATAACCGCGGGGTAACCCTCAGCGGTACAGTGATTGATCCGGCAGAAATCAGTGAAGATCTGGAGAAGATCATCACTTTCCTGAAAGCTGTTCACTATACCGGCATGTTTGATCTGGAAGTGCACAGGACTGACCGGGGATTGTTCTTCGGCGAACTGAATCTGCGTGCCGGCGGGCCAAGCTATTCCTATTACCGGTGCGGAATCAATCTTCCGGATCTTGCGGTAAAGGCAATGACCGGGCAGGGATTACCCGTGGATGAAGAGAATGTACACCTGAACCAGACATTCGTGAACAACAAGGTTCTCTGGGAAGATTACGCGGATAATTATCTCTCGGATAAAGATGTGAAGGAAATCGAAGAATTCGCAGATTTCACATTGTTATCGGATGAAACAGATACCGTGCCGGAAGAATGCTTCCGTAAAAACAATATTCCGGAATACAGAAAGAAACATCTGAAGAAGATCGTAAAGGGTATACTCAAGCCGGTATTACGCTTTGTGAAGAGGTAGGCTCATGAATATCGAAGAGATCAGAATTATGCCGTGGACAGGCCAGGTACCGTTTTCCGCCATCTCAGAAACGATCCGCAGAGCGCATGAAAACAGTAAAGATGTTTCCTATGATACGACGGATATCACGGAAGAAGATCTGCGGGAACGATTGGCAAACGGCGGTATTGTCTATGTGGCAGCTGACGGAGATAAAGTGACAGGAACGATGACAATCTGCCCGCAGAAGTGCTCCGGATATTACGCCTCCGGGAATGCCGCAAGGATTCATTATGTCGCAGTTGATCCGGAATATGCAGGAAACGGCATTGCCACACGCATGCTGAAGGAATGTATACGGTGGGCAGAAGAAAACAAAATCCGGACAATTCTCTGGAACACTGCGGATAATAACCATGCCGCAATCTCTTTCTGCCAGAAGAACGGCTTTAAGAAAGTAGAATGTCTCAAGTATAAGAATGTGGATCATATCACGGTAAGACTCGCATACTGGCTGGGTAAACAGCCGGTTTCCGATATCGAAAGGGAACTTCGCTATCGTAAAAGCAAATGGAAATTAACACATAAGAACGGGTGATGCATGATGAACGAATATAAGATGATATTTGCGGCAGACATTGTCCCTACAGAAACGAATGTGAAATACTTTATTCAAGGGGATGCGGATCATCTCTTTGGCAGCGGTATTTCAGAAATCCTGAAACAGGCGGATTTCCGGTGCTTTAATCTGGAAACACCTCTTACACGGAATAAACATGAGGTGAAGTATCCCGGACCATATCATATGTCTGATCCGGAAATACTGAATGCGCTGAAAAAACTGGATCCTTCCCTGATCACCCTTGGAAACAATCATATATTGGACCAGGGAGAAGGCGGATATAAGGATACGGTACAGGCGTTAAAAGACGCGGATATTCCGTTCACCGGTGCCGGGAAGAATCTGGAAGAAGCCATACTACCGTATATCCTTCATACGGATGGAATGACGATTGGCATTTTTAACTGCTCAGAGTATGAATTCGCTGCCGCGGGAAAGAATACTGCCGGTGCCAACCCTTATGATCCTTTACTCTCCTTTGACCTGGTCAGAGACTTAAAAGAACACTGTGATCATGTGATCGTACTGTATCATGGCGGCAGGGAGTTCTACCGTTATCCCTCTCCTCAGTTACAAAGGATCTGCAGAAAATTCATCGACTGCGGTGCTGTGATGGTCATCTGCCAGCATACCCATTGCATAGGATGTGAAGAATCGTATCATGACGGCAGAATCATATACGGGCAGGGGAACTTCCTCTTTGACAAGAAAGAAAACGAGTATAAAAAAACAGCGATTCTTGTCCGGCTGACTCTCAGGGAAGACCAGACATTTACCGTGGAATATCTTCCGGTGGTGAAGAAGAATGAATGTGTGCGTCTTGCGGAGGAGACAGAGTCTGCCGGAATCATGGCGGATTTCCGCAGAAGAAGTGAAGAAATCAAGGATGAAGACTTCATCCGCAGACAATACGAAAAACTGGCAGAACAATTCTATCCGTCTTATGTTGCCAAATTGCTGAAACATAACCTTTGGAGCAGGGCTATGCAGAAGATCTCCGGGAAAAAGTATTATAAAGAATATTATTCGCCGAAAGAAGCGCTGGCAGTGTTAAACATGATCAGTCCGGAGAATCATGCGGAATTATTCATGACTGCGCTTCGTATGAACGGGAAAAAAGAAAAATAAGAGACTCGAATCATGAAGAATATCGCACTTAAAATCCAAAGAAATGTACCTGAGTTCATCCGGAAAGATGAGAAGAGGATGAGACTGTTTACCCGGCTGACGTTTCCCTTTGTGAAAAGAGATGAAGCTTTCTTTGGCGAACTGAAATCATATGCTGAGATTGTTGAGGCCAGGGTACCAGATGGTAAATTCTCCGGTATCATGCTTGATATGCTGAATGAGTATTATATCCGTTATGTTATCCCGGATGAATATGTGCGGTGGGGGTTCGAAAAAAAAGATTCCGGTGAACGCGGCACATATTGGACAGGGCA
>JAFWFE010000085.1 GCA_017512555.1 Solobacterium sp.
AATCCAACAGGTACAGATCTACCGTCAGGGTGCGGAAGTCACCCGGAATGGTAAAGCTGACCTTCAGGAAGGACAGAATACCTTGCATATCCGAGGCTTAAGCACACAATCCGATTTTGACAGTGCCAGACTCTATTTCCCAGCAGGAATCCAGCTGACAGATATCCGCTTCTTCTACCAGGACGATGATGAA
The DNA here is from genome assembly GCA_017512555.1 of Solobacterium sp. Lineage (GTDB taxonomy): Bacteria > Bacillota_I > Bacilli_A > Erysipelotrichales > Erysipelotrichaceae > Bulleidia. The sequence continues at coordinate 194 of JAFWFE010000085.1, forward strand.
GAAACTGAAAGTGATCAGATTCGTGAAGAAATCAATGAACGGAAACAGAATATTGAACTCTGTGAGTTACAGATCAATCTCTGGAAAGAAAACGGCAATTTTTCCGGACGCAGTGAACAGAATATCCAGGAGATCCAGAAATACATCACTTCTCTCCCCGGGCAGATTTCCCTGCTTCAGAAAAAGATCATCCTGGAAAAGAAAGAAGTCAAACGTCTGGAGAAAAAACTGAACGAAGTTCTCCGTAAGGAACAGCAGCCGGTTCTCTGTGCTGAGATCATTTCTGAGAAAGCCGGTACCTATCCTTTTGAACTGACCTACCATGACAACGCCGCATCCTGGATGCCGGTCTATGAGCTTCATACAAACGCGAAAGACCCGATGACCCTGAAAGTACGCGCAAGGATCTTCCAGAATACCGCGGAAGACTGGAAGGATATCAAGGTATCCCTGTTTACCGGCAACCCTTCCGTACAGAGTGACTTACCTGTACTGGATCCCGTATACCTGAGTTTCTCCCGTCCTGAGCCAAAGCGGAGAATGCTCTCTTCCGCAATGGCCGGAGGCAGGAATATGGCCAAGGCAGCGATGCCGATGATGGCCATGGAAGATACTGCCGTAGAAGAAACTGCCGAACTGGATATGATGGAGATGCCTACAGCGGAGATCAACACTTCGGAGACCATGACCGAGTATGTTCTCCCCGGCACAAAGGATATTCCTGCAGATACCGAAGGCACTATGGCTGACCTGCAGAAGTATGAGATTCCCTGTGAGTACCGGATCACTGCTTTCCCGAAATTGAATCCCCGGGCTTTCCTTACCGCAGATTTCAAGAGCGCGGATCTTCCTGCCATGGTCAGCGGGAAAACTTCCATCTATCTTGATGATACATATGTAGGTTCTACTTCGATCAAGAGAGACCGGGATAAGGAAACCCTTTCTATCTCCCTGGGCAAAGAAGAAGCCATCCATGTCAGCCGTACCGAGAAGAAGAAAAAGACAACCGAAGCCTTACTCAAAAACCAGAAGACGACAGAATACACATATGAATTATCTGTTCTGAACAACAAGGATCAGGAAGTCAAGGTAACGGTATATGACCAGATGCCGGTATCCCAGGATAAGAGTATTGTGACAGAGGTCGTGAATAACGATCGTGCAAGTGCGGATGACCACGGTATTCTGACCTGGAATATCACAGTCCCCGCCGGACAGTCTAAGACATTGGTTAATGCGTATAAAGTCAGCTGGCCGAAGGATAAAGCCATCTACGAGACAAAAAACAATGTTCGTTTCTGCCCGGTGTGCGGTGCTAAAGTATACGGTCCGTACTGCCCGGAATGCGGCGCCGAAGTGGAATAGCAACATAGTATGACCAAAGACCAGGAATTATTTGTCCAGATCTACAGGAACGGCGAGAAAGCCCTGGAAAGCTATGAATCGCTGTCCCTGTACTACGCGGCATTATCCCTGTACGAAGAGATCCGGGATTCCAAGATCAAAGATGCGGCACAGGAGATCATCCGTGGTCTGGATGAATGGACAAATCATTACTCGGATTCACGTCTCCTGGCTGCTTTAAAAAGCTGGGAAGATCATTACATCCGCATACAGAAACCGGATACAAGCTTGCATATCGATGAATCAGAGAATGGTTTTGCGCAGGGATGCCTGGATATTTACCAGTTATATCTGAATCACGATATCTTATTCAGTGAAGCAGGTCCGACAATTCTGAATCTGGCCAAGATGGGCAGAGAACGTCACTACAACGAAGATCTCTGCCGTACCATGGATAGTCTTGGCCATGCCTTAAGCATCGGTATGACATCCATGATGATCGAACCTGTGGAGACGTTAAAGGCATTTCTGAAAAGAAAAAGTCCTGAGGAGAAGATCATTCCTGACAGGACTCACTTACGGGATATCTTATATCTGATTCCGGAGAATACATTTCTGAAGATATGTTGTTTCGAAAAGCCTGTCACAGACCTCAGGAAAAGAATACTCTATGAGGATCTTCTCTCCTACCGGGATATTTCTTCCGGCTTGCTGGATCAACCGGTAATCTCCATCGAACCGAAATACGATGAAGCGGAAGACTTTGCGTTAAGTCTGGAAGTATGGTTGCTACAGGAGGATCATTCCTAATCAGGATGATCCTCTTTTTTCTCTTCTTTGGGTTTTTCTTCTTTTGTGACGAGGTTGTCCAGGATTGCCGCAACTACACATAGTGATGCGGAAATCAGTACACTTAAACTTAATCCTAATCCAAATCTTCTTTTCATTCTTCTTCCTCCATCTGGATATCCAGAATATCTTCTGCCGGGATATATTGCCTGTCTGTACTGACCAGTGTATGCGTAATCTCATCCACTGCTTTCAGTAAGATCGTTCTGGTCACATATCTCCCGCCTTGTTTATACTCATCCGGTTCAAAGTACGTTACGATGATCTTCGGCTGTTCTTCGATTCTGGTTTTGAGGTACTGCAGGATACGGTCCAGATTCTCCCGTTCGTTTTCATCTTGTTCAATCTTCTTATCGGTTAACCTGGCGGTTTCCTTCACCATGGAGTCATACCCGGTCAGTGCCGCAAACGGCGCAAACTGGGCTGCCCTGTCAGCTCTTGACATCTGCGGATGTACCTTGGACACATGGTGCGGCAGATACAGGATATCTTCATATTTACTGCTCATGAGCGATGTCCTCCGATCTGCTTGTTACGGTCTCTCTGAGTGGCTCCTTCTTCAAAGTCTGTTCCCTTGAGGATTGCGTTTTTCCCATATTTCTTCTTGATGGTGAGAATCGCTTCCTGTACTCTTTTTTCTTTCTGCAGTTCTTCTTTTTCTTTCTCTGCAGAGGTATCTTCAGGGTCTGCGAAGAGATCCAGCTGTTCATGTTGTACATCCGGCAGATCGGCTTGTTTCTTTACGTTAATGGCTGTTACGGATATTCTGCGGATCAGTAATGCCGGGTCGACGATCTCCCGGTATAATTTCAGCACAGCGTCCGTAATATACTTCGACGAAGCACTCACAAAGCGCATATTCGCTGTTCCATGCGCATGTTTGGGGGTAAGCCGTCCGTAGTAATCTTTTGCGATTTCTCCTTGATACTGGCTTTTGGCATTGGGATTATCCAGACTGGCAGTATCATAACCGATGGATAATACAACCTGGCTCGTAACCAGTCCTTTCGCCACCAGATCCAGCGTCAGCGTATCCAGCATCTCCCGTACGATGATCATCGCTTTCTCATACGTATATGGTTCAGATAATACCTGTCCGATACCCACACTGTTGGAGGACGGCCGGTAATTCTTGATATCCTGCATCGTACATGGTTCATAGCCCCAGGCATGATCAATCAGTAATTCCGCGTTGATTCCAAACATCTTGTATAACAGATCTTCGTTATACCGGTCTTCAAATTTACCCACGGAACATCTCGCAATATCCCCCATGGTATTCAGACCAATCTCCTCCAGACGCCGCATATATCCTCTGCCTACTCTCCAGAAATCATCCAGAGGCCGGTGATCCCAGAGTAACTTCCGGTAAGAGATTTCATCCAGTTCGGCAATTCTCACGCCGTCACTGTCTGCCGGCATACGCTTGGCCACGATATCCATCGCCACCTTTGCCAGATACATGTTTGTGCCGATTCCTGCTGTAGCGGTAATTCCCGTGGTCCGCAGGACATCCCGGATGATATGAATAGCCAGTTCATGTGCTGTCATCTTGTAGATCTTCAGGTAATCGGTCACGTCCATGAATACTTCATCCACAGAGTATACATGGATATCTTCCGGGGCGATGTACTTCAGGTAGATATCATAAATGATCGTGCTGTACTCCATGTAGAAAGCCATTCTCGGTACAGCCGTAATATAATCTAATTCCAGCTCTTCATCTGCCCTGACATCAGGATCATGGTAGGATTTCCCCCGGAATGCCCGGAAAGAGATCTTCTTACTGCGTTCACGATTGATTTCTTTTACCTTCTGCACAACTTCAAATAATCTGGCTCTGCCAGAGATTCCGTAGGCTTTCATGGACGGTGAAACAGCCAGGCAGATGGTCTTCTCCGTCCGGCTTAAATCTGCCACAACCAGATTTGTGGTCAGGGGATCCAAACCTCTTTCTACGCATTCTACACTGGCATAGAAAGACTTCAGATCGATACATACATAGACTCTGTTTTCTTCCACAGTATTATTGTATAAGAAAACCTGTGCGTTTTTCAGCACAGGTTAATTGTTTTACGGGATAACCTTGAAATCATCCAGAACCGGTAACTTATCGGTCTTATCCAGGGCTGTAAATGCGACAGCAATGATCCAGAGTATACCGGTGATCCAGTAGATAGGTCTGCCGACGATTGGCAGATATCTCAACAGAGATAACATGTTCAGGATCAAGGCACGATTCAGAGCTGTCTTCATATACTCCGAACGTTCACTGCTGGTGCTGAAGAAGCCGATTGCCCAGCCGATCCAGGTAATATAACTGATGATAGCCAGAAGTTTCTGGTTGGAACCTGCAGTCTTAGGCTTCGCAGCTGCCTGCTGGGCCGGTCTTACGGTTTCTTTCTGTTCCGCTTTCTTCGCCTGTTCACGGGCTCTTTCTCTTTCGTACTGTTCTACACGGGCACGACGTTCTTCACGTTCTTTTTCTTTCAGCGCAATTAATTCTTCTGTCTTGGAAGTACGCATTTCCAGTTTGGGTTCCGGTTTCTCATTCAGGTGATTCTCCGGCATATCCAGATTGACGGTTGGTGTAATACTGATCTGTGCCTGGGCATTGCCTGCTGTCTGCACACCCGGCTGTTGTGTCAGGATTGCGGAAAGATCCGGTTCCTCTTCCAGTTCCGCCTCCATCTTGGCCATATGCGCGTCAATCGATTCTTCCAGTTCCAGACTTACATTCTTGACAGTTTCCGCTGCTTCTGTGACAGTTTCCTTTACTTCCTGTACAGCTTCTTCCGCTGCCTGTGCAACCTCTTCACCAGTCACAAGTTTTGTCCCGCAGTTAGAACAGAACAACGCATCATTATCGTTTTCCGCACCACATTTGAAACATTTCATATGATTTATCCTCCAGATACTTTCCTATATCATCACACAATTCTGTGAATTACACAAAACAATTTCTGTTTCGGAAGAACCTAAAGATCCGTAAGTTTTCCCTGATTCAGGAATACCCTGTGATCACTGAGATTTGATACTTCGTTGGAGTGTGTCACCGCAATGATCGTCTTCCCATACTGCTGGGCAAGCATCTGGAATAGCTTGATGATCTCTTTCTCGGTTTCCGTATCCAGGTTTCCTGTAGGCTCATCCGCGAAGATCAGATCTACGTTTGAAGCGATTGCCCGGGCAATGGCTACACGCTGCTGTTCACCACCGGACAGTTTATTGATCATACGATCCGCCTTGGTTTTGGTTATACCAACCATTTCTAACAAGGCATACGCCAGTTCCGATTTATTACCGGGAAGCTTGTTATCGGTTTCTGTCATTGCCAGTAAGATATTCTCCAGTCCGGTCAGGTAATTGATCAGGTTATAGGACTGGAAGACAACACCAACTTTATTCCGGCGATACTTGTATAAGCCGATCTTATCGACATCTTCTCCGTCAAAGTATACCTTCCCGGATTCCTGTTTATCCAGACCTGCCATGATACTTAACAACGTAGTCTTACCGGAACCTGATGGTCCAAGGATCGTATAGAAGGTTCCTTCCTCAAATTCATAACTCAGATTCTTCAGGATCTCACGCTTGAAGCCACCGTCAATATACCCGTAACAGATATTTTCCAGTTTCAGTATTGTACTCATAAAGCCTCCTAATTCTGTTCCAGCAGAATCTGCTTGGGATTCAGCCTCATGATCATAAAGGAAGGAATAATGATGGAAATCATGACAACCAGCGTACCGATCACGTAGATCTCCGCAATCAGTACCGGTGATACTTTCACTTCATACTGGGACAGCAGATCTTCCTGAGTAACATTGGTGAAGTAATTGTTATCCCCGTACCAGTAATAGTTGCCCTCATTATTCAGGTCGGAGTATTCCGCTTCACTGGCAGTCTGGTAATCCAGCACCATATCTCCGACTCTTCCCGCCAGCATGGATCCGCTCGCCGATGCCAGAGTAAACGACAACAAGGCAATCAGGAATAATTCTGCGAATAACTGCAGGACGATCTTCACCTTGGATACACCCAGGGACAACATGACACCGATCTCATATTCCCTGGTTTTCAGTGTCAGCGCCGTGACGAGAGAGATAATGACTACAGCGTTGATGATCACGATCCAGACAATGACGTTGGAGAAGAAACTCAGGGTATCCAGAGGTCTGGCAAGTTTCTTGAATGTTTCGTTATTTGCGTTCAGTTTCAGATATTCCCCAAGGTCAGCCTGGTGATCACGGACAAAGTCTTCTACTTCCAGAGGATCATTCAGTAAATAGATGATTCTGGAAGGTTCTGTCATACTTCTGCGGTATTCCTCTTCGTCAAAGTCGGTATAATATTCCGGATGAAGTTTCTGTTCCGTAGTAGTCATCTTCAACATGGACTCCACATAAGCGCTCATCGGTACGACCAGGATATTCTGCGGAGATTCATAGGGACTCATCCAGCGGAAGTTCTCACTGTTGGGATCCACCTGGTTCTTGTTGTTAAAGATACCGACGATCTCATACTCCTCACGGAAATCATCCGCAGATACTTCTCCGCCGGATTCCTGGACCAGACTGTCAATGTAGTTCAGATCATTGTATGAGAATGCGATCGTATCTCCTACACGCAGGTTATTCACTTCTGCCATTTCCTCCGTGATACATACATGGGGTGCCGCGGAATCGATATCATCCTGGTTGATAAACCTGCCGGAAGTAATCGTGTATGTCTCATCCGCAATCTCGATCATATTCGGGTACTGTGTCCCGTAGATCATGATGTCCGGTTCACGGTATTCATGCGCAACGCCGTTTTCATCGATGTAAGACCCGTAATCCGTATTCTTGGTATCCTCGTTCCCTACCGGGACATGTTCAAAGCCAAGAGAGTAACCAATCGCAGTCTGGGTAAAATTGAAGGCTTTGACACGGGAGTCCTGGGTCAGGGCTTCTGCGGTTTCCTTATTGATCCGGGGATAGTTGTTGTATGCATTATTGATCTCATCTTCATCGGTCAGCGTGTTGATATAGTCCCAGAATTTTTCATAATCGACTTCATAACTGACTGCTGCCCGCATCTGTTTACGGGTCAGTACCTTTGCGTTCTCCGCTGCCTGTGAAATACCAAGACCCAGAATTACCAGATTACCAATAAGAAAGAATGTAATCATCAGTAAGACGGATTTTGTAGGTCTTCTTGTGATATATTTCCAGGCTCTGTTCAATGCGTTCATTGGTTAGCCTCCTGTATTATTGATCTGTGAGATAGTTTATCGTTACAGATTTGTTATCTTTGAGGACAAGTGTAAAACCCTGATCGGAATAGTACTTATTCCCCTCAAATTCCATTTCTATTTTACTGTCGTGCTTGCCGGCTTCCGTACCATACCATTCCGCTTCACTTGTGGATACACCGTTCAGAGTATATTCAATATCATTACTGTCACAGAATGAGATCAATTTCTGCAGATCGGTTAATTCCGCGTTGGTCAGAACGACAGTAGGTACAGGTGTAGGCTCCGGTGTCGGTGTCGGCGTAGGTTCCGGAGTTCCCTGTTCAAACTTCTTCCAGTGAATAGCGATGACATCTTTCGGATCGATCATGATCGGATATTTGGAGTTGATATCATCTTCAGAGTTGGTATAGACAGAACCATCCGACAACTGGATTTGTACTGTCCAGTCCCAATGTGAACCGGAGAATGTCCCGGAATCCCAGGAATCTGTACTGAACTGGAGATAATGTCCGGAACAGAAGCTCTGGATCGTATTCAGGTCACGCATATCCGATGCGTTTAACAGGATCTTCTGTACGGAACATGCGCCTGTGGATACCTGATAACCGATACGGCTGTACAGGTTTAAAGGTCGTTCACATCCGGAAGAGGTCCAGAATTCTCCGTCGGAGTTCTTCGTGCCGTATTCACAGGCATAGTTGATGATCTGGCCCGGAACCGGATATTCATCACTGCACTGTCTCTCCGCAAATACACCGTATTCGCCGGCCATCAGACTGCCGCCCTGCGCATTGACTTCATCTACCCAGTAGACCAACTGCAGGTAATCCTTGCCCAGCCATTCCCGGGAGTGCTTTTCCAGAATCGGCAAATACTTGGAAATCGTCAGTTCCAGTACATCTCCGGCTTCCACAACAGAACCAGGTACCAGAGACTGGCTGATGACTGTGCCTTCGAGTTCATCATGATAGATGGACTTCGTGACCACTGTAACATTGTTATTCTTTCCGGCTCTCCAGGCATCCAGCTGTTCCGCGGAATACCCTACCATGTTCGGAATCCGTACACCCTTACCCTTGGACACAACCACCGTCAGGGTATCTCCTTCTTTCAGTGCCTGTCCGGAAGCTACACTCTGTGAGATGATCATTCCGGTCTGTACGGTATCACTGAACGCTTCGGTCTGTACAAGATGAATCTTCTTTTGTTTTGCCCAGTTCTCTACCTCAGCAACAGATTTACCTTTAAAGTCTTCTACGGTAGCCTGTCCTGCCGGCGCAGGGCCTTTCGAACAAACAATATTCAGTGTAGATCCACGAGTAAAATCACCCTCATCTACATTCTTCAATTCATAAGAGATGACATTTCCGGCTTCCACGGTTGTACTGTACTGTGTGGTAAGCTTGGTCTTCGACAGTTTATTTTCCTTGATCCAGTCATTCAGTTCACTCTGGGTCATATTCCGGATATCCGGGAAAGCAATCTCTTCACTGGGATCCGGGCCTTTGGATACCGTAATGGTAATTGGTGTATTCGGGCGTACTTTCTTTCCTGCAGGAACACTTTGGGACACAACGATATCCTTGTCATATTCCATACTGAAAACAGAGTCGGACATGGCAATTGCTGTTGTTTCCATCTTATTCTGTCTTGCCCAGGAAGAGACTTCGTTTATACTTCTGCCGACAAAGTTCGGAAGCACGATGTGTGCCGCAAACTTGAACCACCAGATACCAAATGCCAGAGCCAGGACCGCCAGTGCAATCAATCCGATTCCTATCGGAGATACCGAACGCTTCGGTGTGACGATAGGCTTTAACTCTTCTTCCTGGAAGCTCGCGGGACGATCATCTTCCGGTTCCTCGTTATAACTATTGACGAATTGTTCCTTCTCGGCAGAAGACATTACCGGTTCTTCCGGTGTCTGAACAACTTCCGGTTCTTTCTCTTTTACCGGTTCCTGAAAAGACTGTACGGGTTCTTTTTTCTTTGCGGGTACAAAGTCATCGATCCCATCCAGGTGCTTCTTTTCTCCTCGTTTCTGTGCTTCAACCTGTTCAGCTAAAGCGGACATAAAGTCTTTCTTCTCTGCCACGGAACAACCTCACATTTAATTAGTATTTTATCATTTATCTGTTGAATTACAACGGAGTCAACGATACACTTTCCTGCGGAATTATCCTGTGATAAACTTTAAACATAGCGAAAAAGGCTTGGTTCTGCGGTTTGCCCAAATCACCTTGTGAGAGGATAGCCGGAAAACTTAAATCAATCTTAATCTTTGGGAGATTCCATGGTCAGAAAACTTATACAGATACTATTGGTCATCACCTGTACCGGACTGTACGGATGTAAGAAAGAAGATCCTGCGGAGACAGCAGCGAAAGCTTTTCTTGATGCCATGCATGAGGGGAACTACGAAGGGATGATCAACGGATCAGACGCAGAGATTTCCCAGCTTCTGGAGAATACCTACAGCACGGATACACTTCTGGAGAACTATCCGGAGGAAGAATTACGGCAGAAATTTGAAGAATACCGGACAAAGGCGATCTCCTCACAGTGCCAGAGTTATACGATCAAGAGTTCGGAAAAAGACAAAGATAAAAACCAGACGGTCTTCCAGATCGAAGTAACACAGCTGGATATGGACGGCATGGAAACAAGTTATACCCTGGATGATTATGCCGAAGAACATAAAGATGAATTTCATGACGCGGAAAAACTTCCGGAAGAAGAGTATCAGTTATTCCTGATGAAAAGTGCCCTGGATTACGGCAGTGCCTTGATCGACAAGGCATCCGGCGAAAAGAAAACCACCACCGTTACCGGAACGATTACCGTTACCGGAAACAATGACGGTACTTACGAAGTCACAAATTATTCTTTAAGTTCAGATTAACCAAGAAATCTCTTAAGGTCCTCCAGATCCGCATCCGGCAGGATCTTTTTTAATTGCCTGAGTACACGTTTCTGTGATTCTTCCGGGGTTCTCTTATAAACATGTGAAGCGAAAGACTTGCCGAAAAACACCTCCGGGGTAGTATATCTGGCAATACCCCAGCCGTAGAAATTCCCCTTCTTATCCAGTTCATACTCAAAGTCACTGGTGATGATATAGGTCTGCATCTGTAGTTTCGTAATCGTTGTGTCAAAGCCTTTCCGGGGTTCCCACTGATCCGGTCCGGTGGTTCTTGGCTTGACATATCCGCCCACTGCCTTGGCATCTTTCGACAACATTGATCTGTGGGAAGAGATCAACTCATACAGATACTGTTCGGGATACGTTGCCAGTCCGTCTTCACACCGTGCTTCGTAATCATAACCATCCCGACGGTAATTCGCAAAGTCATAAAACCACTTTCGGGAGATAAACGCTGCCTTGTTCCGGAAGAATTTACCGTAGGCACAGCGGGACTCCTGAATGATGGCACCTTTCCACTCCCAGATTCCCGGTTCATCGGAGAAGTATGCTTTCCTGGCGATGTGTTCCTCAATGGAAAAGCCCGGAATCTCGTTTGCAAAAAACGGCAGAAAACCATACGTCTCCACCGCATCAATAACATCCTGTTTAGTTTCTATGTATAAATCTTTGAATGTGTTCATGGTTTGTTTTTACTCCGATACAGGAATCACTGAGATACCCTCGGGAATCACTGTAATACTGTAGTTTTCTTTGTGGATCAACTGTCTTGCAATGTTCATCGCTTCCTGCAGATCATGCGCAGGAATCATATGCATATCCCTTACAACCGCATCCTCCATCTCACTGACGAAGATCACGGTATGTTTCTCCAGGATCCTGGCAAAGATATGTGACTGCCACTGATCGGTGATCGTCTCTTCCGGAGGGGTTGCCCGGAACTCAGCCAACAGTTCGGATACATCCCGGCACTCTTTAAATGTCCGGTAAAAACTGTCTCCTCCCAGGCCGTCACGGCATTCCCCGGCAGCGATGATCACGCCGTTTTCCGCACACGTGGCTTCCGCGGTACACATTCCCTTGACCATCTGGTAGACATTCTGATCCATGGGATATCCGTTGTTGGTTGTCACAACGATGTCTCCCGGTACAGCCTGGCATCCCATCTGTTCCAGCACAAACTTTGCCCCTGCGCGGTGTGCTTCATCCACATCTCCGGCAAACGCAGCAATGACTTCCTTCTTTGCGTTCAATACGACGTTGACGATGTATACCAGGCCGGCTTTGCGGGCAGCGTAGATCATATCCCGGTGAATCGGGTTATTGTCCAATATTCCCATACGGGAATGCGGATCATCCATGAACTGCGAGTTGTGGTTGTAGTGTACACATACTCTGGATGCTACACCCGGGAGAATACTCTTCCGTCCCCCGGAGAATCCCGCAAAGAAATGCGGCTCGATAAATCCCTCGGAGCACACCAGATCCGCGTCACAGACAAGCTTGTTGATGACCAGGTCTCCACCCGACGGCAGCGTCCCGATATGCACCAGTTCTTCTTCCTTCTCACAGTCGTGGATGACGATCTTCTCCTGTTCATAGATCTCATCCCCGAACTTCGCGCGTAATTCTTCCTTGTTTGTGGAACGGTGACATCCTGTCGCAATCAACAAAGTGATTTCCGCATCCGGATTCCCTTCACGGATCTCCTTTAACATCTTCGGTACGATCCGTTTACTGGGTACCGGACGTGTATGATCACTACAGATCAGAACTACTCTTTTCTTTCCCTTTGCCAGTTCTGATAATCTCTGACTTCCGATCGGATGTTCCATGGCATTCTGAACCAGAGTATCTTCTTCTTGTTCAGGCACATAGAACTCCAGCTTCCCCTGCAGTATTGTACAAGGCTGGTGATCCGGGATATTCAGTGCTAATTTACGATCACCATAAGGCAGATCAACAATCATTTGGATACCCTCACTTTACTTCCAGCGGATTCTCTTGTCCTTCCGCAAAGTCCTTCAGCAGCTGAAAAACATGATACACTCTGTCAGAAACAGCTTCTTCTGTATAGTCATATTCAATGCCGTATTTCTCTGAAAACGCGTCAAAATACGGTATCTCATCTGGTTCCGCCGCATATACGTATAACTTCATTCTGTACACCTCTACGCAATAAACAGACAGTATCCCAGAGTTACTGCCGAAATCACACACAAAGCCATCACCAGAATATGTTTCTTCTGGTTATAACAATCCACGACATACATATCCTTCGGATTCTCCGGATCGTATTTCACCGTCACATCCAGTTTCTTCTTATCCGTATTCCGGAATAACAGTACTTCCTCGTCAAAGAATCCCTTCTCCCACAGATACCGGATCGTTTCCCCGTTCTGCGTGGTATAGGCAAGATCTGCAGTACTTTTCATCTTCCGCTTGATGATCTCAGACTTGATATTGGTGAATACACCCTTTACTTCCGTACCAACACGATTCAGATGACTGATCCGTCTCCACTCCTTTAGCGCGTATACCAGCAGATCTACGATAAAAAAACAGCCTGCCGCAAAGATCAGGAAACGTGTCAGATGATCCGGCGTATATAGTTTCATGGTTATGACTCCTTACGTTCCTATAGTATAAGAATTATTGTAAAACAGGAAGTATCTTAAACTAAGAAACTTCCTGTTTTATTCATTTAGTTCTCCAGCATGATCTGTAGGATCTTCTTGTCTGTATCGACCATTCCTTCCCGGGCAAGCTTACCGATTGCCTGGACAGAACCTTCCACAGTATTGCGGATAATGCCTGTATTTCCGGGATACCGCTTCGTCCGCAGTGCCATCTCTCCTGCCAGGAAAGCAGAAGATAACGCGCTGTAGATTTTAAATCCGCAGGTGGCTTTCGCGCCGTCACAGATCGTACCGGCAATACCCCCGTAGCTGTTGGACAGGGTTGCGGAGATCTCCTCCAGTCCGCCGCCTTTCAGATATGTCACTGCGGCTGCCGAAGAGATCGACGCGCATACTGCACCGCAGAACGCGGATAACGTCCCGATTCCGGTCTTCTGGTGAATTGTCAGTAAGTTGGACAATACCAGAGCCCTGTACATCTTTTCTTCCGGAAGATGATTCTCCCGGCAGTAAACAACAACAGGCACTGAGGAAGTAATTCCCTGGTTTCCGCTTCCGGAATTGATTACTACGGACAGAGGGCAGCCCTCCATGCGGCATTCCGATGCGGCCGCAGTATATGCCTTCATCTTTGTCTCTACCGTATCTTCTTCTTTTGACAGAATCAGATTTCCAATATCAACGCCGTATTTCCCGGTCAGACCTTCCAGGGCAATCGTGTAATTGTCCTGGATCTGTCTTCCAATCACCTCGCGGATATCCTCAAGATCAACAGTTTCCGCAAACTCCAGGATACCTTCAACGGTAAGAACACTCCGGTCAACCGGTACGATCTGTACAAGCTGGCCGCTCTCCAGGTCCAGGTCTTTTCCATCCACGGATAAACGCGCTATATGCGTATGTTTATGACTGATTTCTACAACTATCTCATGAGTCTCAGACTGTACTTCAAGGATATAGTGCAGAGGCACCGGAGATTCCAGCATCTCTACTGTACATATATCCTGATTTAATAACTGACGTACTTTCTCCCGGTCATCGTCTGTAAGATGGGAGATGACTTCCATCTTACTCGCAGATTCACCGCCGACCAGCCCGGCCACTACTGCCGCCTTGACACCGATCATTCCTCCCGTATTGGGAACCTTCACACACATCGCGTTCTTTAACAGATTGCGTGAACAGCGGGCAGTTACCTTTACTGGTGTTTCACCGCCCAGGAAGTCTTTCGCCAGAGCACCGCCGTAAGCCAGTGAGATTGGTTCTGTACATCCCATTGCCGGGATTAATTCTTCTTTTAGTATGTCAACGTAGTCTTTGTAATGACAGTCCATCAGCTAATCACAAACGTTGAAGTTTGTCTCCCTGAACTTCACCAGGATATCAGCCATTTCCTGACCATAATCTTCCGCGAAATCTTTCAGAACCTGATTGACAACATCTTCACCTTCTGCCTGGAAGATCGCCTTTGTGACTTCACCATACGCATAGAAGGAGTGAGCGCAATGATAATCCCAGTCTTTCAGGTATTCTGTCTTCTTCGGGTGTTTCTCACCTTCCGCGAAGTTTACATTACGGATGATATGTGTACAGAAATCAGATTTATGCAGAGTCTGTAAGACATCATACGTAATATATGGATTGAATCCGCGGCAGATCGAGTTATCCAGATGAGCACAGTATGTATGACCTGCTTCAACCAGACCCATTTCCTTGAACTGTGTATGCCATGGACATCTTGTGATCTTCAGTTCCAGATCCGGTGACCAGCTCTGTACGGTGGACTGGTTGGACCAGCCGTTCTCAATGGTATACGGAGTATTTACCCATTCACCATATTCCTGATAAGTACCGAAATCCAGTTCTCTGCCGTCACGAATCGCTCTCTGAGCCATTCTGCGGCCTCTCTGTTCTGCGTAATACTGTGTACCGTGAATAAATGCTCTCTTACCTCTGTCACCGAATCTCTCTGTCAGATAGACATAATACTTTGCGGCGATATAGGCATGTACTTTCTCATTGAAATTAACCATGTTTATTCTCCTTATCTGTATGTATTTACGCTTTCAGTTTATCCTTATGTACGATTCTCGCCACGATAACACCGGCAATAACGCAAAGCAGGATCTGTGCATAACCGCCGCCAAATGGCAGGAACTTGAAGAATCCATTCATTGATAAGAACTTTAACGCGATGGAAATCGGCAGAATGATCAGGGAAGACTTCGGGTCAAGAAGAATTCTCTGCATACACATCGTACCGAACAGGGAAGGTAACAGGTAGTTCAGCGCATGGAGCACTGTCTGCGGCAGAACTGCCAGAATCGCATTACCAAGGATGGCAACGAGTGTCATTGTACCTACAGAAATAAAGATGGAAATCGCGATACTGATACCGGCAACGATTGTACCATGTTCTGTACCTGCTTCAACACCTGCGGCAGATAACGCAGCCGTAGCGGCAGGGGCACGGATCTCTTTCGAGTTTCCGCAGAGGTATGTCATATACATGCCCGGAATATGCAGGATCGGATATAAGGTAACCGGGTCAACAATATACCAGGCCAACATTGCGGAACACAGTCCGATCAGACCAGTAAGAACACCGCCGGCATCCGGTCTGGCGCCGAAGAAGATCACTACGACAAGCGCAGGGATAAAGATCAGCGGCAGTGACAGCCAGCTGGTAATTTTACCTACACGTACGATATAGGGAAGATACTCATTCTTATAAATATTCTGTTGTTCGTTATTCATGTCATATCCTCCTTAAATAACTCCATTCATGATATCGATGACTGTACATACAACCATACCGATGATCATGCAGATGGTAAGACCCCATTCCTTAACCCACTGTTTCGGATTCTTTCTGTCCCACAGTGTCAGTAAGGTAATGGCGATTGCACCCGCAAATACGCCGAACGCCTGTGTCTTGAACGGAATCAGACGGTCAACAGTCAGGGAGCAGTACACACCGATCAGTGCGCCGGTACCGATGATTGGAACCGCGTTCATGTTTCCGCCGGCCAGCTTTTCCTGTACGACTTCCATACGGTCGGAGAATAGTGCCGAGAAGATAACCCATCCTACACAGCCACCTGCCTCTACGATACATGCAGTAGCCAGGAAGTTCGCGTCCATCTGTGCGCTTCCCAGTTCAATACCGATACCGTCAGCCGCAAACTGAGCACCCTGTAATTCATAAGTGATTGAACCGATAAAGTTTGTACGCAGCCAGGCAAACGGTGCACCATCGTACATCATCAGCGCTAACATTGCGGTGATCATCACCATACACGGTCCAATGGATGTAATTGCTGCGGAACGAATCGAAGCACTAACCTGATTCTTGCTCAAACCGATTCTTACCGCATCTTCTTTTGATTTCTTGAAAATCAGATACGCCTGATAAATGACGATCGCTACACCTGGAAGACATGCGATCCACATTATCATGCTGTTTGACAATGCCTTATATTCAGCAGTCATATGATTATAAATTGTCTCCTTTCACTTTTATCTATGATTTATTACATTGTTTTCTTCAGTATTCTCTTTTTTTCCTCCTTCCTCCCCTCTGAAGAATCGTTACAATGGTTTAACCGGATTAGGTTCAATAACTTCCTTCTTACGCAGAGAATCCATCAGTTCACAATACGATTCCCTGGTAAACAAAGGAGTAAACGAAGCTTTGGTCTTTCTGGCTTCTTCTGCGTTGTTCTTCAGTAACTTGTAAGCCATCAGCGCAAAGATCTTCGCTGTAACAACATATGCCAGTTCTTCATCTACCGGGTCCATGTTCACATTATGCAGTTCTCCTACATAACCACCGGTCTTAAACTGGAATAACGGAATCAGGGATGACAGATCACCATAGTCGGTAGAACCAGTCGTTGCCGGTGTATGACGTTCCAGATCCACGTTCTTGTAGTCATAACAGGACATGACATCCTGGATTGCTTCTGCCATGACATCTACGTTCTCCAGCGGAATCGTCGGCAGATATCCGGGCAGAGTAACGATCTCACACCCGGTACCCAGCGCTACCGCGCCTGCTCTCATGGAGCGGTCAAACTTCTCACTGGCATTCTGGTATGCCGGAATATTATTCGCGCGTACGGAGTATTCCATCGTTACGGTATCCGCAATGACATTCATCGCTTCACCGCCGCGTGACACAAAGCCATGGACTCTTACCGCATCCTGGTCACGGAATGTCTCTCTCTGCGCATTCAGTGCTGTTACTGCCACATCTCTGGCCGCCAGGGCATCTACACCATATTCCGGAGCACCTGCCGCATGGGAAGCCTTACCCTTGAATAATACCGTTTTATTCACAAAACCGTTAGTCACATTATTACTGATTCTGGCATCACACCCCGGATCGGTATGATGGCCTACCGTAACATCAATATCATCCAGAGCACCGATTTTGATCAGTTCGCACTTACCGCCGCCGTAACTGATCTTTCCATCTTCGATCAACTGGTTCTTGAACTCAATCTCTACGAATTCTTCGGCAGGAACTGCGAAAAAGACAACATTTCCTCCCAGTGCTTCTTGTACTTCCGGATCTTCCAGCGCAAATTTTGCTCCTACCAGGCCGGTGATCTGTGAATTATGTCCGCAACAATGCGCAGCCCCGGTCTCCGGATTCGTATCTCTGTGATTGGTGATCGGCAACGCATCCAGTTCACCCATCAGACAGACATTGATATCCCCCTCTTTCCGCGGTTTCAGGTAGGATTTCACACCGGTGATCGCAAGACCTTCCACAGTCTCCGCATTGGATGCCATGGCGTCTTTAAACTTACCCGCCGTACGGAATTCCTTATACCCCAGTTCCGCGTGTTTCCAGATATCACGTCCAAATTCAATGATCTCTTCCCGATGCTCATCAATGATCTTGAGCATCTTCTTTTCCAACAGATCCATACTGTCTCCTCTCTATGAATAAAGAATAAACTGTTGTTTATGATCGTAGCATATCTGACTTTTCTTGTTTTTTCGAATTATTTTGTTTCAAATTGATAATTTTATTCTAAACCTTTGATATCATAATGTTAATTAAACAAATTTAAACATTATGTTTAGTATAAATAATATCACAGAGGAGCAGATGAATACTTATGGAATTACAGGAAATCATTACTTTTGTCTCTGTTGTGCAACATGAGAGTTTTTCCAAAGGTGCCAAATCCCTGGGTTACTCCCAGGCTGCCGTTACCATTCATATCCAGAAACTGGAATCTGAACTTGGTGTACACCTGTTTGACCGTCTGGGAAAACGTATTCGTCTTACCCATGCCGGGAAGATCTTTTATGATCATGCGCTGAAAATACTGAACGAAGTCGAAGAGTCCAAGGCAGATCTGAAGACAAGCAGTGAACTTCGTGGTTCTCTGACCATCGGTACGATCACCTCATTATGCGAATCTCTGTTTCCTTCACTGATTATGCGTTTTCATACCGTACACCCTTATGTCTCACTGAATGTCCAGACAGATTCTCCTGCCAACCTCATGGAACTACTCTACAATAATGAAATTGATATCTTATACCTGATGGACCGGAAGCTCCATGAACCCAGTCTGATCAAATATATGGAAGAGAAAGAACGTATCATCTTCCTTGCGTCTTACGATAATCCCCTGGCAGATCATCATCCCCATACACT
This sequence comes from Solobacterium sp., assembly GCA_017512555.1. GTDB lineage: Bacteria > Bacillota_I > Bacilli_A > Erysipelotrichales > Erysipelotrichaceae > Bulleidia. Next base: position 18,868 of record JAFWFE010000085.1, read on the forward strand.
GGATGAACTCTTCCGGCAGCCGATCATCCTTACGGAAAAAGATGCCAGTTACCGGAAAGTACTGGAAGAACAATTGCTGGAAAAAAACAGAGAGATCATCCCTGTCATTGAATCAGATAATACGGATATCCTGCTGAAACTTACACGTAATAATATGGGAATCACCTTTTTGCCTGAGTTCTTCCTGAAGGAAGAAAGCGGCGCAGATCTCTGTGAAATCCTGATTCCGGAATGTAATGTCTACGTCTATCGCCAGGTCGTCTATCACCGGGATAAGTGGGTTACTAATGAGATGAAAGCTTTTCTTGACCTGTTAACTCCTGTGCAGGAGAATTGATCAGGTACTCCAGCAAGCCTGTACATCCGGCAAGGATATCTTCCCATGCCTGTTCATAATCACCGGTATACCAGGGGTCTTCGATATCTTTCGGAGTATCGGTATAATCCATGAGAAAAGATACTTTGTGTTCGGGATCACCACGTGTGATCTCTTTTATTCGGCGGTAATTCGGACGGTCCATGATGATGATCATTTCCGCGTCATGGTACTCACTCTGCGTGATCTGATGCGCATGATGTCCTTGGCAGGAGATGCCATGTTCCGCAAGCTTCCTTCTGGCAGGAGGATATACCGGATTACCATATTCTTCCTGGCTGACACCTGCGGAAGAGATCTCAAACCGTGATTCCAGTCCGGCATCACTTACCAGTTTCTTCATGATGTATTCTGCCATGGGGCTCCGGCAGATGTTACCCCAGCAGACAAACACTATTTTATTCATTTATCGTTTCCTGTCTCTTTACTACCTTAATGTACGTACTTTGCTGACTCGCTATAACAAGTATACCAACAATACCAACATTGGATTAAACTATTGTTGCGGGAGGAATATGAAATGAAAAATATACGGATATTATTATCGCTGCTCGTTGCCCTTACGATTACGGGCTGTCAGAAAATGATCACCGCTTCGATCAACCTCAATGAGGGTGACGGCAAAGAAAGCGGCATGAGGGCAGAATTTAAGGAGAAGTCTACACTGAAAGACCTGTTTGATGCTTTCAGTGAGGGAAAGGAATTCACTTATGCCGTGGATAATGAGGGATATATCGTTTCCATCAACGGTAAAGAGAACGGTGAGTTCGGTTATTGGGAAGTATTGCTGAATGGTGAACTGCTGGATGATGTGATTTCAAAGACAGGCTTGAATGAAGGAGATGTCTGCGATATCACCTATATTCCGAATGAGAGTAATCCGATCGTAGGCGGCTGGGAGATTGCTGAAGTCGCCAGAGAAGATCTTGCCGAAAACGAAAGACAGAACTTTGAAAAGGCAATGGAAACCGTACTTGGTGAGGAATATGAACCGGTATGTGTTCTGGCAACACAGCTGGTCAGCGGAACCAACTACGCCTATCTGGCACGCGGCACAACAGTCACTGCTGAACCTGTAAGCAATTTCTGCATCATCAAGATCTATGAGGATCTTAACGGGAATGTTGAACTGAAATCGATTGCCGATATCGAACTCGGTGACATAAAGACACGCCAGGACACAGATGACGAGATCCTTGGCGGCTGGCAGGTAAAAGACAGCGGCAGACCAGGAACACTGGGTTCTGCGGAAGCACAGGCAAGTTTTGACAAAGCAACGGCTGATCTGGTCGGTGTCGGATACAATCCGATCCAGCTGATTGCAAAGCAAATCGTAAATGGTACTAACTACATCGCTCTTGTCAGAGGCAGATCATTCGGTGTAGATGATACACCTGAGCTTTACATCATCGAGTGGTATGAGGATCTTGATGAAAACAGTACTGTGACTGACATTAAGAAATTTGATCTGAATTACTACGTAGAATGATCTCTTGAGAGATATTCAACAGCACACAAAATCCGATAACATAAAACAAGAGGAAATCATGAAGATTTCCTCTTTTCTTATTCGGGTGCGGTTAACGCTTCGATCAGTCGTTGGATCATGAGTTCCTGATCTTGTTCTTTCATCTCACCGGATATCCGGATTACAACTGTTCCGATGACCGCATGTTTACCTGCCGCGAAGATTCTTCCGTCAAAGGAGGAGATATAAGCGTTTCTGCTCTCTGCGTCTTCTGTAGTCGCATATATTTCAAGGCATCCACCACCCGATGTACCTTTTTCAATTGCGGAAGTGTTGCTTAAATGTATTTTGGCGGGAACAAGATCACATTCAAAGAATATCGCGGAAGTATATCCTCCCGGTTTGTTCAGCATTCCATTGGGATCATTCCCCTCTGTGACTGCTTCAGCGTTAGTGATATTTTCTACATTCAGAATTCTTTTTATTACCTGTTCTACCGGAGGATTCGTAACCAGTTTGCACTGTTGTATACTGGTTGTCATTTCTTCTGTCAGTTTCTTCAGTTCTGTAATCACTGTACTGTAATCCACTGCGTTTAATTCGGAAGCTTGTTTGCCAATCACTTCCTCTCCCTTTCCCATCTCCGGAGGGAGTACTTTTGCACCTTCCGCATTTTTCATCATCTCTACAGAGCGTTCGAGCAGGGTCGGATCCAGAGGTCTATCCTCAGATTCCAAAAGTACCCACAGATCAGATATAGCTGAATCCAGTTCCTGGTTCTTCGCCTCCAGCGCTGTAACCGCTTCTTCAAAATCTATCTTCGCCTGACTCTTTCCGCACGCAGTTACGCAGAGCAGAAGGATCACAGCGAGTGTTCCTTTCAGCATTTTTGTGATACTTTTCATTAGAATTCCTGCCTCTATTCAGTATTGTAGCATTTGCTCGTCTCTCTTCCATAAGAAAACCGGAGTATCTCTCCGGTATGTTCTTCTAATCCTCTGCCTTTAGTTCAAAGACAATATCTCTCAGTTCTGCCGCTCTCTCGAAGTCCAGAAGTCTTGCGGCTTCTTTCATCTCCTTTTCCAGCTGCTGGATCATCTTTTCTTTTTCCTTCCGGCTCATCTTGTTCTTACGGCTCATATACTTTGCCGTCATTTCCTTGGTCTCTATACCATGGATTGCTTCTTCCACCGGCTTGACCACAGTATGCGGGACAATGCCGTGCTCCGCGTTATACGCTTCCTGTATACTGCGTCTGCGGTTGGTTTCGTCAATCGCCGTACGCATGGAGTCTGTAATCGTATCCGCGTACATATATACTTCTCCGTGTACATTTCTCGCACAACGTCCAATTGTCTGGATCAGTGACCGGCTGCTGCGGAGGAAGCCTTCCTTATCCGCGTCCAGAATACAGATCAGGGATACTTCCGGGATATCCAGACCTTCTCTTAACAAGTTGATTCCTACAATGATATCTACTTTCCCAAGACGAAGATTCCGGATGATCTCCGATCTTTCCAGTGTCTTGGTTTCATGGTGCAGGTAACTTACCTTGTAGTTACGTACTTTCAGGTATTCAGTCAGATCTTCAGCCATACGTACAGTAAGTGTTGTGATCAGTACCCGTTCATTCTGCGCAATCCTGGCATCGATTGCCTCACAGATATCATCGATCTGTCCGTGGGTAGGTTTAACGGTAATCTTCGGATCAACCAGACCGGTAGGACGGATTACCTGTTCCACCACCTGGTTGTGCACCTTCATCAGTTCATAATCCCCGGGCGTGGCACTGCAGTAGATCACCTGATTGACCAGGCTTTCGAATTCATCAAACTTCATCGGGCGGTTGTCTATGGCACTGGGCAGACGGAAGCCATAGTCCACCAGAGTCACCTTACGCTGATGATCACCGTTGTACATACCGCGGATCTGTGGTATTGACACATGAGATTCATCCACAAACAGCAGATAATCCTTGGGGAAATAATCAAAGAGATTAAACGGTCTTTCTCCGGGTTTTCTGCCGTCAATATGCATGGAGTAATTCTCAATACCTGCACAGTATCCGTTTTCTCTTAATGATTCAATATCAAAACGTGTACGCTGTTCGAGACGTTCTTTCTCCAGCAGTTTTCCTTCTTTTTCAAAGTACTTCAGACGTTCTTCCAGTTCTTCTTCGATAGCGTCACAAGCTTTCATCATTGTCTCATGACTGCGCGCATATCCTGTTGCCGGAAAGATATTGTAGAACTGGTATGCCTGGATCGTATGCCCGGTAAGCGGGTCTACCTCGGTGATCCTGTCGATCTCATCCCCGAACAGTTCAATACGGATATTAAACTGATCGGTATAGGCAGGAGTAACTTCGATCACATCTCCGCGTACACGCAATGTGCCGCGTTTCTGGTCCATGTCGTTGCGGGTATACTGACGATCGATAAACTTGCGGATCAGTACATTCCTGTCTACTGTTTCACCGACTCTGATTGTAAAGAACATGTCCTTGTATTGTTCCGGATCACTTGCGGCATAGATACAGGCAACCGATGCCACGATGATCATATCTCTGTGCTCGGAGATCGAGTTGATCGCGGATTCCCTGAACATGTCCAGTTCTTCGTTGATCGCGGCTGTTTTCTCAATATACATATCATTCTTCGGCATGTACGCTTCCGGCTGATAGTAATCAAAATTAGATACGAAATACTCTACACGGTTATGTGGGAACAACTCCTTAAATTCCGAGTATAACTGACCTGCCAGGGTCTTGTTGTGAGAGAAGATCAGGGTAGGTCTGTTCACTCTTTCGATGATATTGGCCATGGTAAAAGTTTTTCCGGTACCTGTAGCACCTTCCAGAACTTGTTCCTTCTTCCCCGCCAAGATCCCTTCCACAAGCTTTTCAATTGCCTGCGGCTGATCCCCGGTAGGTTTAAACGGAGAAACCAACTCAAACTTATCAGCCATGTAAGATTTCCTTTGCCTTTACCAGCGGCGCGTCATAACTGTGATCTGTATTCCAGGTATAGATCACTGCCGAGAGAAGACTATTATATGTATCTTTATCCAGAGTACCGTTCACTTCTAAACCACGGTCATCCTGGAACTTCCGTATCGCATCTTCCATTCCTTTGGAGAAATATCCATCAACTCTGCCGGCAGAATACCCCAGGAAGTCCATTGCCAGCTGCGCGATCCGGTTATACTCTGAGACAGAATCATACGATAAGACTGTCTGTTCATCCATGTCGATGAATATCGTGGTCAGAGCAGGATGAAGATCTACCGGGATGTCCGGTTCAATTCCCTGGTTGTTTACCCAGATACCGTTGGGAGAAACCCACTTACTGGTCGTATATTTCAGAGCTGAGCGATCACTGAATGTATAGGTGATCTGTACGGTACCTTTCCCGTAGGTCTTACTGCCGATCACGGTCACATCATCTCTGTTTTCTTTCATTGCCAGAGTAAATACTTCGGAAGCACTGGCAGTATTCTCATCCACCAGAAGCACAATATCTCCGTCATTCCAGATCTGCCCGCTCTTCGCCAGTAATACTTCTTCTGAATCATTGGGATACACCTGTTTCATCAATGTCTGTCCCTTCGGGATAAACAGGCTTGCGACATCCTGCAGTGAATCCAGATATCCGCCGCCGTTACCACGCAGATCAATGATCAGTGACTTCGCGCCTTGATCCAGCAGATCCTGCATGTAGGTCTTCATCTCTGCTGCCGTTGTTTCGCCAAACTGCATGATTTCGATATATCCGATGGAGTTATCAAGCATTTCTCCGAATACCGTCACATTGATTGCCTGCCGGGGAATCACCAGCGTCACCAGTTCATCACCGCGGATAAACACGATCTCCACGGATGTGCCCGGTTCACCACGTACCATACCGGTAATATCATCAGAAGTCAGGTCATCGACCACTGTGCCATCCACGATATGGATCATATCTCCGGGCTGTACCCCCGCTTTTTCTGCCGGAGAGCCCTTGAATACACGTTCTACCATGTGTATACCATCACCGGTGGAGAAATACTGCACACCGATACCGACAAAATTACGGTTGATAGACTGCGTGAAATTCGTTGTTTCTTCTTCGGTCATATACACTGTATGCGGATCTTCTGCATTCGTAGTCATCCCGATCAGTGCCTGATCCATCAGCCTGCCTTCCGGATCCTCTATATCTTTCGCGAAAAACCACTCTTTGGACATGATCCGCAGGATTTCACTTAGTTTCGTATCCGCGGTATTGGTTACAGGCTTACGACCGCGCAGACTCCAGGCCAACCCCACCAGTAACCCGCAGATAATTGCCAGTATATAGATGATCCGCATTAATCTGCGGTTTTCTTTTTTTAGTGTTTTCAGATCGATTTCATCCGGCCACTGGTGTCTTTCCAGCTGTACACGGATGACCTCATCGTCTTGTCTGTTCTTTTCTTCACTCATTGTCAACCTCTGTAAACGTTACTATTATACCAAAGATTATGTCCTGTTATATGTGTTATTATTGTGTTTATAGAAAAGAGAAAGTGTATGTTAAGAAAGACTTGGATGGAAGTTGATCTCGGTGCGGTCATCACAAATTATCAGACTGTAAAGAAGATCTCCGGGAAAGAAGTAATCCCGGTTATCAAGGCTGACGCCTACGGATGCGGTGATGTACAGGTGGTTCAGGCATTGGCTGAACAGGGTATATCCATGATTGCGGTATCCAGTATTGAGGAGGGTATACACCTGCGCAGATATTTCCCGGGCAGTATCCTTGTCCTGGGACCGACAGAGCCGGAACATATTCCCCTCTGTATCGAGCACCAGATCACGATCAACGCATACTCCAATGCATGGCTGGAGAAACTCCCGGAGGATTGTACAGGTCTTGTGGTACACCTGAAATATGATACCGGCATGAACCGGATCGGCTTCAAGACCATCGAGGAATTACAACACGCACTGGATGTACTGAACAGCAAGCATTGTACTGTAGAAGGTATCTTTACCCATTTCGTCAACGCGGAAGAGGATATTGAACTTACCTATAAACAGTACTACAAGTTTGAGGATGCCGTACGTGCCCTGCGTTATCCGTTCAAGTACATACACTGTGATAATTCTGCTGCTTCCCTGACCTTCCAGGCCCCCGTCAGTAATGCCTGCCGTCTTGGTATCTCCATGTATGGTATACCGGCATCTTCCAAAGTACTATATCCCGCTGTACGCCTGTATTCAACTGTCGCCATGATCAAGCATATCGAGGCAGGTGAATCGATCAGCTACGGTGCCACGTATACCTCTTCCTATGACGAATGGATCGCGACCATACCCATTGGTTACGCGGATGGTCTGATCCGTAAGAACCAGGGACGTCTGGTGTATGCCGGAGGAGTCTACGGTGAGATCGTCGGCCGTGTATGTATGGATCAGTGTATGGTTCGTTTCCCGAAGTATGTACCGGAAGGAACTGTTGTGGAATTCTTCGGCCCGCATATCTCCATCGAAGCCATGGCAGATGACCTGGGAACGATCCCCTACGAGATCATGTGTGGTATCTCTGACCGTGTAACCCGGGTATATACCCTGAACAACACAATAAAAGCGGAAGCAAACTCCCGCTTTGACCACTAACGGTGACTGATTACCGGTATAGGACGATCATCATGAGGACCGATGATCTTCTCCATCCAGATCATGTTATACCACTTCTTGAATTTATAACCGCATCGGTAGAATTCCCCTACTCTGCGAAACCCTAAGTGCTGATGAAATTCAGCACTGTTTTTTGTCAGGTAGATATCCTCTTCTTCCGGATAACCGATACAGGCATACAGGTTTAATACACCCATCTCTTTCAAGGCATCTTCCAAAGTCAGATATAACTGTCTTCCCAGTCCCTGATGAAGATAGTCGGGTGCCAGATAAATTGACACTTCCGCAGACCACTGATACGCTCCTCTGCCCACAAATGGTCCCGCATACGCATACCCAAGGATCTTCCCTTCCTTCTCCAGCACAAGCCAGGGATACTTCTCCATGATCTTCATCATGTGTTCTTCAAATACTTCAAAAGAAGGAATCTCATAGTCAAAGGTAACAGCAGTATTTCTGACATAGTAAGCATAAATATTGATCAGCTGTTCGATATCTTCAGTAACAGCATCCCGGATGATCGTTTTCTCCATACGCGCTTCCTTCCTGTTCTTACACTTAGATTTTATATCAGAATTCGATCCATGTGCCCGGCAGGATCATCCGGAAGACAAAAAAAATATCGGGTTCTGTTTCCAGAACCCGATATTCATTACTTCAGATTAATCCGCAAAGGTTGTGTCTGCCGGAGGTAACATATCTTCTCCGGAGTTATCCTCACGGGTATTATCCGCGGATGTCTTTACGGCTGCGGCTTCAGCCAGTGCTGCGGCTTTTTCACGGCGCACGGCTTTCAGCTGTTCGGCACGGCTGATGATCTTCCGTGTAGTTTCACGGTCATAGCCGGGACGTCCTGTACCTGCAGGAATCAGCTTACCGATAATGACATTCTCCTTCAGACCGGTCAGCGTATCTACCTTACCCTTAACTGCGGCTTCGGTCAGGACACGAGTTGTTTCCTGGAAGGAAGCTGCGGATAAGAAGGAATCAGTTTCTACAGCAGACTTGGAGATACCAAGCAGGATCGGTTCAAATCTTGCCGGTACTCTGTCCGGATGTTCATCATCATTCAGAATCTCGTTGTTGATCTCGTTCATCCGGCTGATACTCAATGTCTGTCCGACACTCAAGCCAGTATCACCACCGTCAGAGACGATAACTTTTCTAAACATCTGTTTGATCATGACTTCCAGATGCTTATCGGAAATATCGATGGACTGTGAAGAGTATACTTTCTTAACTTCCTTGAGAATATATTCTTCTACAGGGTGTACATCTTTTGTGACTTCCAGCAGTTCTTTCGGTGCGATCGTACCTTCGGTAAGAGGTTCACCCACATATACCTTGGAACCAACTTTCAGATCTGAACGGACAGTCTGTGTAAGGTCACACTTATGTTCGATCACATCGTTATCATTGGTTACGGTAACGATCATACCCTGATGGTTATCCTGTTCACGGATATCCGTGATTTCACCGGCAATCTTGGCAATGACTGCCACACGCTTCGGTGTACGTGCTTCGAATAACTCTTCAACACGCGGAAGACCCTGGGTAATATCACCACTCTGGTTAGCGACGCCTCCGGTATGGAAGTTACGCATGGTCAGCTGTGTACCAGGTTCACCGATTGCCTGCGCGGCCATGACACCGATTGCTTCACCGGTTTCCACCGGATTGCCTGTAGCCATGTTACGGCCGTAGCACTTGCAGCAGATACCCTCTTCGCACTTACATGTAAATACGTTACGGATATAGGCTTTGGTCACTCCGGCATCTACTGCCTTCTTGGCCAGTGCATCGGTAATGTAGGTATCCTCGTCCACAATGATCTCACCGGTATTCGGGTCAACGATCTCGTGCTGGGTATACCGTCCGACAATACGGTCATAGAAGGACTCGATTACGGAATTGTTCTTCGGATCCACGATTCTTTCAACCATGTATCCCATGCTGGTTCCGCAGTCTTCTTCCGTAATGATGACTTCCTGGGCAACATCAACCAGACGTCTTGTCAGATATCCGGATTCTGCTGTCTTTAACGCAGTATCGGTCAAACCTTTACGTACACCATGAGTCGAGATAAAGAACTCGGATACGCTCATTCCTTCACGGAAGCAGGAGTAGATCGGTACTTCGATGATGGAAGGCTGATATTCTTTTCTGGACTTGGACTGTGTCGGTCTTGCCATCAGACCACGCATACCGGCTAACTGTGTAAAGTGGTTCTTGTTACCACGAGCACCGGATACAGCCATCATGTTGATCGGGTTCATTCTCGGCAGAGAAGTCATCAGTGTATCACCGACGTTGTTCTTTACCTTATCCCACAGATCAGAGAACGCACGTTCCCATTCCTGCGGAGTTAACAGACCACGATCACGCAGAGCATTCAGCTGGTCTGCCTTTAACTTACCCTGATCAACGATTTCTTCCTTGTGCGGCGCAACGCTGATATCACTCAGCGCTACAGTCATACCGGCAAGTGTGGAATACAGGTAACCCATATCCTTCAGGGCATCCAGAATATCACTGGTACCATCTGTCTTATACTTGTCAAATACTGCCGCAATCAGGTCACCCAGATTACCCTTCTTGAATTCAGAAGCTGTCGGACGTTCCTGCATGACCTTACGGATATCTGTACCCATCGGTACGAAATCACGATCCGGTGTAGCTTTCAGTGTCTTCTCGTTTACTTCATTCAGATACGGGAAATCGGAAGGGAATACGTTGTTGAAGATGATCTTACCGACAGAAGTTAACAGATAACTGTTATTCTGTTCTTCTGTAAAGCCGTCTTTGTGCAGAGACTTCGCAGGTAACGCGATTCTGGTATGCAGATGTACTGTCTGCATCTGGTAAGCCATCAGTACTTCGTTGACATCCTTGAAGACATGACCTTCGTTATCACCGAATCTTCTCCACTTCTCTGCTTCATTCGGCAGACCAAGTTTTTCCAGCATATCTGCTTTACGGTAGAATTCTTCAGCAGTCTCTTCCATGTTCAGGTAGAAGTTACCTAAGACAAGGTCCTGACCAGGAGTAACGATCGGTTTACCATCCTTAGGACCAAGGATGTTGTTTGCGCCAAGCATCAGTACTTCTGTTTCCGCTCTGGCCATCTCAGACAGAGGTAAATGGACCGCCATCTGGTCACCATCAAAGTCCGCGTTGAAGGCAGGACATACCAGCGGATGTACACGGATTGCATGACCATCCACCAGTTTCGGGAAGAAGGACTGAATACCTAATCTATGCAGTGTCGGGGCACGGTTCAGGAATACCGGATGACCGGCAATGACTTCCTCAACAACATCCCATACACGGGCATCTTCACGCTCAATCAGCTTTTCTGCTGTTTTCGGATTTGACGCAATCTGCTGATTTACCAGTTCGCTGATTACAAACGGCTTATACAGCTGGATTGCCATCTCCTTAGGCAAACCGCACTGCCACATCTTCAGATCCGGTCCGATAGCGATAACGGAACGTCCGGAGAAGTCAACACGCTTACCTAACAGGTTCTGACGGAAACGACCCTGTTTACCCTTCAGGGAATGAGACAGGGATTTCAGCGCACGTCCGCCGGCACCGGTAATCGGTTTGGAACGACGTCCGTTATCAATCAATGCGTCTACCGCTTCCTGAAGCATACGTTTTTCGTTCTGGACGATGATTGCCGGAGTACCAAGCTCAAGCAGTTTCTTCAGACGATTGTTACGGGTAATGACACGACGATAGAGATCATTCAGGTCACTTGTCGCAAAACGTCCGCCATCCAGCTGAAGCATCGGACGCAGATCCGGCGGAATTACCGGCAGTACTGTAAGAACCATCCATTCCGGACGATTGTCACTGTCACGGAAAGCTTCTACAGTTTCCAGACGCTTGATCAGTTTCTTACGCTTGTCACCGGATGCCTTTTCCAGTTCCTTGGTGATCTCTGCGTGTTCTTTTTCAATATCTACCTGTTCCAGCAATGTACGGATTGCTTCGGCACCGCTCATGGCAACGAAACTTCCTGGCACATTGTTGTCGTTATACTGACGAAGTTCACGCTCGGAAAGGATCTGTTTGTAGGTCAGACCGGTATTGTCACCCGGATCAATAACGATCCAGGAAACGAAGTAGACAACCTCTTCCAGCTGTTTCGGAGGCACATTCAGTAATAAACTCATACGGGAAGGAGTTCCGCGCAGATACCAGATATGCGCAACCGGGGCAGCCAGTTCGATATGTCCCATACGTTCACGGCGTACACTGGACTTGGTGATTTCCACACCGCAGCGGTCACAGATCACACCCTGGTAACGGATCTTCTTATACTTACCGCAGGCACATTCCCAGTCCTTGGTCGGACCGAAGATACGCTCGCAGAACAATCCGTCACGTTCCGGTTTCTGAGAACGGTAGTTGATCGTCTCAGGTTTCTTTACTTCACCGTGTGACCACTCTTTTATTCTTTCAGGTGATGCCAGGCCAACTTTAATAGCACTGAAGTTATTAATATTCATCTATCGCACCCCCTTATTCATCAAAACTCTCATCATAGAAACCGATTTCGGCAGCTTCCGGCACATCTTCTTCACCATTTTCATCAGTGACTAAGAATGCGTCATGATCTTCGATATCATTAACGATATTCTGACCACTCATATCCACTGCGGATTCTTCACGGATCTCATCCTGTTCCAGTTTCTGCAGATCAACTTCGTTGCCTTCATCATCCAGCATACGTACATCTACTGCCAGAGACTGTAACTCATGGACAAGAACACGGAAGGATTCAGGAATACCCGGTTCCGGAATTTCCTTACCCTTGACGATGGCTTCATAAGTCTTTGTACGGCCCATGATATCATCGGATTTCACGGTCAGGATCTCCTGCAGAGTATTTGCCGCACCATAAGCTTCCAGAGCCCAGACCTCCATTTCACCGAATCTCTGGCCGCCGTTCTGCGCTTTACCGCCGAGAGGCTGCTGAGTAACCAGTGAATACGGACCTGTAGCACGCGCATGTAACTTATCGTCAACCATGTGCGCCAGCTTGATCATGTACATGACGCCGACCGCGATACGTTCATCATAAACTTCACCGGTCATACCGTCAGTAAGCAGATATTTACCATCCATGGAAGTATTCGCTTCCTGCATGATATTCTGCAGATCTTCGTTGGATACACCATCGAATACCGGAGTAGCGAACTTCACACCCAGACTTCTTGCGGCCATACCAAGATGAACCTCAAGAACCTGTCCGATATTCATACGGGAAGGTACACCGAACGGATTCAGCATGATATCCAAAGGTGTTCCATCCTGCATGTAAGGCATATCTTCTACCGGCATGATCTTGGAGATAACACCCTTATTCCCATGACGGCCGGCCATCTTGTCACCTTCAGAAATCTTACGTTTCTGAACGACATAGACCTTAACAACTTCATTTACTCCCGGAGGAAGCTCATGATTGTCTTTTCTCTTGAATACACGTACGGAATGCACGATACCTGCACCACCGTGAGGTACCTTCAGTGAATTGTCACGAACTTCGCGGCTCTTTTCACCAAAGATTGCAAGTAACAGTTTTTCTTCCGGTGTAACTTCACTCTGTCCCTTCGGCGTTACCTTACCGACGAGAATATCTCCTTCCTTGACTTCCGCACCAACCATAACGATACCACGGGCATCCAGATTACGGCAGGCTGCTTCGGAGACATTCGGGATATCTCTGGTAATTTCTTCCGGACCAAGTTTGGTTTCACGGCATTCAATGTCATACTCTTCGATATGGATCGAAGTATAGACATCGTCATAAACCATACGTTCACTCATGATGATCGCGTCTTCATAGTTATATCCGTGCCAGGTCATGAAGCCGATCAGAACGTTCTGGCCAAGAGCCAGTTCACCATTCTGCATCGCCGGACCATCCGCAAGAATATCACCACGTTCAACACGCTCACCATCTTTGACGATTGGTTTCTGATTCAGACAGGTGGACGCATTGGAACGACGGAACTTGGTCAGTTCATAGACATGTTCATGTCCATCTTCTTCTGTTACGATCACCTTATCCGCATCAACGTATGTTACCGTACCCGGAGCTGTCGCAACACATGCGGCGCCGGAGTCACGGGCAATACGATGTTCCATACCGGTACCGACAAACGGGCTGTGCGGGTTCAGCAGAGGAACTGCCTGTCTCTGCATGTTCGCACCCATCAGAGCACGTGTACAGTCATCGTTTTCCAGGAAAGGAACACACGCTGTCGCAACCGATACGATCTGACGGGGAGATACGTCCGCATAGTCTACGGTATCGATGTCTGCCATAACCGTTTCACCGCCGATACGGGCAACGACACGGTCACCGACAAGTCTTCCGTTATCGATTTCATTGACCTGCGCAATGACATGGTCATTCTCTTCATCCGCGCTCATATAGACGATATCGTCTGTAATCAGTCCGTTGACTACCTTACGATACGGTGTCTGAATAAAGCCATACTCATTAACCTTTGCGTAAGAAGTCAGATAACTGATCAGACCGATGTTCGGACCTTCCGGTGTTTCAATCGGACAGATACGTCCATAGTGACTGTTATGAATATCACGGACTTCGAAACCAGCTCTTTCTCTGGTCAGACCACCCGGACCAAGTGCCGAAATACGACGCTTGTTGGATAATTCTGCCAGCGGGTTCTGCTGATCCATGAACTGGGATAACTGCGAACTGGAGAAGAACTCCTTGATCGCTGCCGTCAGCGGACGGATATTGGTTAACTGCTTCGGTGTCAGGTTCGTTGCGTCTGCGATAGACATACGTTCCTTGACTACTCTTTCCATACGGGAAAGACCGATACGGAACTGGTTCTGAATCAGTTCACCGACAGTACGGATACGACGGTTACCGAGCATATCGATATCGTCTGCTGTTCCGATACCATCCAGCATTGTCAGTTCATAGTTATACAACGCATACATATCCGACATGGTGATCGTATGCTTGTCTTCCAGCGGATCTCCGCCGATCAGTTTCACCGGATGACCATCATCCGCTTTTACTTCAATCTCCTGTACGCAGGCACCAACCAGCCATACAGAGATCTCTTCCTGCTTTGTGGCACGGGCAATGATTTCATCACACTGTGCTGCCCCAAGCATATTCTCTTCCGCATCCGGAATATATCTGCCAATCAGGAGACTTCCATCTTCATCTCGCAGATCTTCGCCGTTGGAAGTAACTCTGCCGATCGTATACAGACGTGAACCGTAGTTCAATACCGCACTTACGTTATCGTTATTGACCTTCGCTTCGGTCGCAATCACACCGGCAAATACCTTGACCTTGACATCCGCCGACAGAAGCGCCTTAGCATCTTCTGCAGTGATGACTGTACCAAGAGACAGGGATACTTTCTTTGTCTCAAGATCTTCCGCGACAATTCTGCCGATCAGGGCTTCGGTCCAGGAAGAATCCATCTCGGCAATTACCGGATGGGAGAAACGGTGTGTAAACGGCAATGCACGGCAGTTAAGACCTTTATTGATCTCCGGACGCAGCGCATTACGTTCGTTCTTTCCGATCAGCTGATTCTTCTTGAAGATCACCTTACCATCCACACCGTTCAGATTGGACACCAGTTCATGTCCTTCCATACGATCCAGGATATTCAGCTTCTTCAGTACTTTATAACGTCCTGACTTAGTCAGATCATACCGGCGGTAATCAAAGAATTTCGCGTCCATCAAGTTCATGGAACCTTCGATCGTAGCGATTTCATCCGCACGCTGGTTCTCATAAACACTTAACAGTGCTTCGTTGGTTGTCTTGGTCTTATCTGCGGCCAGGGTATTTCTTACTTCTTCATAGTTGCCGAAAACGCTTGTATAAAGAAGCATGTATTCATTTAAATACTCTCTCTGTTCTTCCGGGACAATGACATCCGGATACAGTTCGAAACGCAGTGCTTTCAGGAATTTCTGCATGCCTGCAGTATCATATCCATCTTCACCGTTCTTGTTGTTCAATGACATACCGATTGCCTTAAACAGAATTGTACTCAGTACTTTTCTGCGGCGATCGATAGACACGTTCATAATACGTCCAAGTGCTGCTTTCTTATCATCGGACATAAATTCCAGCCAGGTTCCCCGGCTCGGAATCAGCTCACAGGTATAAGTATCACGGCCTGTGCGGTCTTCTGAAACAACATCAAAATACGCGCCAGGCGAACGTACGATCTGAGAAACGATAACACGTTCTGCACCATTGATGATGAATGTTCCGGTAGGTGTCATCAGCGGGAAATCACCGAGGAAGACTTCTTCCCACTTGGTCATCACTTCACCGGTATCGGTATCCATCATTTCCAGTTCCATTTTTGCTTTCAGCGGAGCACTGTAGTTAACTTCTCTGTACTTGCACTCGCTGATGTTATACTTAGGCTCCCCGAATTCATAGTCCAGGAATTTCAAGCGGATATTCCCGGCATAGTTATAAATCGGGTAAATGTCCTCAAAGACCTCGCGTATTCCCTGTGATACAAACCATTCGAAAGATGCTGTCTGAATTTCTACCAGATCCGGCAGATCCAGACCCGCACTGACTTTGGAATAATCACGGCGCGTAGCCTTGTTGCCATAATGCACAACGTGGTATGTCTCTTTATTTTCCATATTCGCCATCCTTTCGTCTGCATCGGTGAAACGTCGAAAAGGGCATCAAAACCCTTAACTAAATTTCGACTTATTTGCAATTTATCATTTATCTATGTCCGTATCTGTACGGACTGCCTTCAGGATCCAATACCCTCGTTTGCGAAGGATGGTCTCTCCGTTGCCGAAGATCTCCTGAAGTTTTGCCAGAGCGCTTTCGGCACCCTGCTTACGTCTGATCACAACCAGCAGCACACCCTCTTTATTCAGATGTGCGCAGGCATCCTCAAACAACCGGTAAATCACCCGTTTTCCTGCCCGGATCGGAGGATTGGTGAGAATGACATCGAATGAGTTGTCAATCTTTTCAAAACCATCCGAAACAAGACATTGTACCTGTACACCGTTATGAATACAGTTCTTTACGGCTAACTCAACTGCCCGGGGATTTACATCGCTCATCGTTACCTGACATTGAGGAGTCATGGATGCTGTAATGATCCCTATGGGACCATACCCGCACCCCAGATCCAGCACACTTCCGGAGATGTCTAATGACTGAACAGCCTCAAGAAGAATAGCCGATCCTTCATCCAGTTCATTCTTACTGAATACACCTATGTCGGTAACAAACGTATATTCTCTTCCCAGGAAAGAAATACGGAGTTCCCTCTCGTTGGAAGGCAGATCACGGTTATCGGTAAAATAATGTGTCATAATCCGTATCCTTTCACAGGGTCGAAAAGCCGAAGTACATTCGGCTCTTGATTATACATTGTAGATAAGCTTATTTGAGTTCAACAGTTGCTCCTGCATCTGTGAGTTTCTTCTTGAGTTCTTCACCCTCTTCAACAGATACATCTTTCTTGATCTCTGCAGGTAATGCGTCAACGAGTTTCTTCGCATCAACCAGACCGAGACCTGTGATTTCACGGACGACTTTGATAACTGCAACTTTGGAATCACCATGGCTTGTAACAACAACAGTCACTGTGGACGGTGCAGCCGGTTCTTCAGCAGCAGCAGGACCTGCAGCAACAGCTACCGGTGCAGCAGCGGATACGCCATATTTTTCTTCAATTGCTTTAACGAGTTCATTCAGTTCAAGGATCGTTGCTTCATCGAGGAAAGCAAGAATCTCTTCTTTAGTTAATTTTGCCATTTTCTTTTTCCTCCCTTATGCGGCAGCTGCTTCTGCGGCAGCTTCTTCTTTTGGTGCTTCTGATGCAGCTCCTCCTGAGCGTGCATCTGCTACAGCCTGTACGGCACGAGCGAATGATGATACCGGTGCCTGGAATACAGACAACAGCATGGACAGCATTCCTTCTCTGTTCGGCAGTGATGCGAGTTCACCGATCGTTTCCGGACCGACAACTCTGCCTTCAACGACACCGCCTTTGAGAATCAATGCCTTGTGTTTCTTTGCGAACTGTGACAGAACACGGCTCGCTGCGGTTTCATCCGGTCCAAAGACCAGTGCGTTAGGACCTGTGAGGATGTCATGAAGTTCACCTAAACCTGCAGCTTCTGCAGCTCTGGCAGCCAAAGTGTTCTTGTAGACTTTCATATCTACACCTTCAGCACGCAAGAGACGACGAAGTTCGGTAACTTCAGCGACACTCAGCCCACGGTATTCAGCGACAACACTTGAACCTGAATTACTCAGTTTATTCTGGATCTCCAGAACAACACTTTTCTTGTTTTCCAATACCGCCTGATTCATTGTTCTTCCTTCCTTTCATAGTTATCGCCTACCTATATAAAATGCCCTTGCAAGACAGCAAGGGCATAAAAAGTCTGTAACTGAACTTTCTACCTCGGTAACATCATTAAGCCTTCGCCGTTACGGTCTCTGGTAATTGATAACGGTAATAATATTAACGTGTGGCAGATATGTTGTCAAGTTTAATCTTCCGGGATATCCGCTATGGTTCCGGCAAACAATACAGAGCCATCCCAAGCCTGCAGAATAAACAGGAACGGACGATCCAGGACAAAGTTTACTTCTTCTGTCGGGGGCATGCCTGATGCGACCATTCCCAGTTCGGTATAGGCAGCGCCGGTGACTCCTTCTTCTTCCACACGGAGGTACGCCGCGTGATCCGCCTTGTCCAGGAAGATGTCTTTCTGATCCGTCAGGACGGTAAAGTCCGCCTTCTCCTTATCCCAGATATCGGTGATACCAAGATCGGTCAGGATCTCCCGCAGATTGACTTTATTCTTGATCGTATACTTCGGAATTGATTCATTCACAATCAGATACTTCTGTTTTTCATACTCCCCGGGATCTTTCAGTAATTCATAGAATTCTTCGGATGTCAGGATATCCTGTACTGTACTCCCTTCATCCGGCAGGAAGAAATACATTGCGGAACGATCTCCGAGGTATTCCGAAACAGCAGAGAAATGATCTCCGTAATAATACGTATTAGAGGATGACCTGTGCATCATCGTGCATGTCTTGTCTTGTGTCTTACCGTGGAATACTTCTTCTGTCTCTCTTTCTTTGGAGAATGGTGTATTCCACATGGATTTGTAGTACAGGGCAGAGACGATCTCCAGGAAGGTATCCGGATCAGTTTTCATTTCCCGGGTATAGTCACGAAGTAAGCCTCCGGTATGTTCATCCGTCCACTCCTGCAGTTTCTTATCCAGTTCCGGAGAACCCATGACTCCGGTATATAACGCGGAACGGTACTGTTCTTCCAGAAGATTCAGGATATCCGGGTTATAGTCTCCTCCTTCTCTTGCCCAGAGAGAGTTGGCTAACAGACACTTGGAATCTCCAAAATTGCGGGAATTCGCGTTCCAGAGCGCGGTATATCTTTTCTGCAGTTCTTCCGTACTCTCACATGCCAGGGCCTGCAGTACCTGTGCCCTTGTCTCTCCGTCTGTCACTTCTGCCAGCAGGGATACCGCCAGCCAGAGATTCAGCGGGGAAACGATCGTATTCTCTTCCTTCAGGATCAACGGAAATAAGTTCTTGTACCAGGTATACATCGGTTCCTGCATATCCCGGGAGACCTGTACGTAATCCCACAGTTCTTCCCACGACAAAGATACCGTATTATCCATCATCACATCTTCCTCCTGACCCGGTATGTCCTCGGAAGGTAGTGTTACTTCCGGTTCTTCCTCTTCCCGTGCGGTGTTTATCTCCTGCCGTACACATCCGGTCAGCGCCAGGCAGGACACCAGCATCACACGCATCCATTTTCGTACGTACTTCATCTTTCTTTCCTCCGTAATAGAAACACCGGCAAATGAAGAAATGACGCAAAAAAGCAGACATATTTGTCTGCCTGCTTGTTAATGACAATGGTGATGTCCCTCGTGATCGTGGTCATGATCACAGTCGCAGTGTACATCCGGGTCATATTCCAGCTCTCCGCGGATGAATTTCTCTACTGCTTCTTCCGCAGATCCCTGCACACCGCCGTAGCAGGAGATACCCATACTCTGCAGGTTCATCAGCATGCCCTGTCCGACACCTCCGCAGATCACCGTATCCACATCCAGATCCTTCAGGAATCCTGCCAGCGCACCGTGACCTGTCCCGTTGGTATCCACAACAGAAGTCCTGTAACCATCATCAAAGAATTCATAAATCAGAAACTGTGGTGTTCTTCCGAAGTGCTGGAAGATCTCTCCGTTCTCATAGGTAACCGCAATCTTTCTCATCTTTACTTCCTCTCAATCGTGATCTTGGACATGATGTCTTCAAACTCTTCTTCCGAACGTGTAGTATTCAGGAATACACCTGTACCGTTACCGCTGTCCAGCCACTGCAGGTAGTAATATCCGGTCTCATCCTTGGTCTTCAGCTCAAACTTACAGTAGTTCTCTCCTTCATCAATGATGCGGACATTCGGCTCATGACCGGCAGCCCATAATCCCTGATACATTTCTTCCGTAAGAAATGAACCATAGACGACGACATCATTCCCCTTACCAATGGTAAATCCGTTATCCTTCTGGAAGATAAGATAACCGCTCTTTCTCTCCATTTTTATACGGACGAGGTCTCCGGTACTGACCGTAAAGGTTTGTTCCGAACTACCTCCTGCCAATGTATCACAGCCGGTTAAAACAAACAGTAAACTAAAACAGAATAAGATCTTGCTTAACAGACGCATATATTTTCCCTCACAAACTTATCTACCATTATACATGAAATATAGAATCATACTAAGAAATTCACTATCACTCTGCTCTGGACAGATACTCTTCCAGTTCATCCAGATAGATCATACAGTCATCATAACCCAGCCAGTATAACTCGCCCAGTTTTTCCATATCACTCTCGATCCTGGATACGGTTACCGGTTTGGTCGGCGCAAAGCGGAACAGCCTTCCCTGGGCGTGTAATTCTTCAATTTCATCACATTGACGATTATAGTCAATGCTGGAGTGTGCCAGACTTTCCGCGAATTCCGGGTATTTACGATAGAACGTCAGCGCCTGGGATATCAGTTTATCTGGTTTCCGGAACGTGATATCCCTGGTACGGATCACAATGATCTTCTTATACCCTTGATCAATTGCCCACTGATAAGGAATCTTACAGGAAGCCCCTCCGTCAAGATACGGGACATCGTCGATCATCACCATCCGGGAGATAAACGGCATGGTTGCGGATGCCTGCACAGCCTTCAAGATATCACTGCACTTTCCCTTCTCAAAATAGGTCGCTTCCCCGGTCAGACAGTTCGCTGCCACTGCCACAAAGCGCTGTTCCGGGCGGTAGAACCGTTCTTCATCCAGGGGTTCATAAATTCCCCGGTCTTCGGTCAGGAAGGTGACATCCACAGGACTGCGGTCATGAAGGAACGCTCTGGCTCCGACATATCTGCTGTCATGACGGTATTTCAAGTTTGTCCTGGCACCACGGCCGATCTGTCCGGATACGTAGTTGATTCCGCACAGAGCTCCGGCAGACGTACCAATCACACAGGAGAAGTTGTAATCCTTCCGCATTAACGCATCTGTGAATCCCTGGCTGTACATGCCGCGGAAAGCTCCGCCCTCCAGTACCAGGCACGCATCAATCAGCTTTTCAGACGCATGGCCGGTGGGAATCGTATCAATTCCGGAATACTCTTTATTCGTGTTAGTAATCCGGATGTTGCGGATGTTCTTCAGGGTCTGGATATTCCTGATATTCTTGATTTTTTCTAAATCTGGTTTATTGATTATCATAAGTTTTTTCTCATTTCAGCAATACTATTATATCCCCGGATCTTGTTTTGTCCTGCAAAATTCACAGATCTGCACAAGAAAGGGGCTTTTGCCCCTGTCTTACGGTTATTCTTTCTTTTTTGGAGGGATCAGGTTTCGTTAACTACTTTTGCCATCTTCCGGATTTCTCTTAAAGCTGTTTCCTTCCCGTCGATCACATGATGACAATAGAACTCCGCCTCCACTTCATTGAATACAAAGACATCCGCAAGCTTCAGTATCTCTTCCGATATCGGAACTGCCGGAGCCGCATTCAGGATGACGAAGGCACCTTTCTGCTTACATTGCCTGATGCCGTACTCTGTTACGGATACAGGGATCTCCAGTTGAAATACCGCAATATCTCCGGGCGATATCAATTCTTCCAGTTCATTGATCATTTCCGTATTCACAGAACAGTTGGCCCCGCGAACTACAGATGCCCGCACGCCTCCGTCATACAGAGACTGTGCAACACTCATTCCACTCTTTCCGTGTACCGTATGCATATAATCCGTACAGACACAATATTTCTGAAGCTCACCCTTCAGAAACATACCTGCCGTATCATCTCCTATACAGCCGACCATCCATGTCTTCAGACGTGAACTACCCAAGGCTAAAGCTCTTGGGGTTTCCCGCGCTGATTTTCTAACTTAGCTGCCTGTACCGCCTGATTGCCGCCTTTGCCGCCGCTGCAGTATTCCACACTGTCCGCAAAGCAGGTTTCCCCCTCTTTGGGCAGTCTTTCCTGCTTTAGACAAACGTCATAATTCAGACTGCCAACCACAAATACCTTTGGTGCACACATTATCTGTTATCCGCAAGATGCGCTGTCACTGTCGGCCGTTCCAGAGCCTTAGAGTTTACATTGACCCGGCGATTAAAGCGAATCGTATCTCCCTCAAATGTAACGGTAACGAAGTCACAGAAAGCTGTTTCCGCAAACCGCCATTCCATCTTCAGCACATTCTGTGTTTCCCACCAGGCACAGGCAAATACATGATCATGATCCGACTGCATCTCATGATGCAGATAGTTAGTCGTGATTCCGGTATAACCTTCCTTGAACTCACGAAGACCGGCATCCACCCAGTTCAACCCACGGTGATCTTCCATGCCGAACAGTACGCTGTCATGATCAAACTTCAGGATAATACGGCTGATCTGATCCTCATTTTCTTCTGCACTATATGTACGTGCTTCATTCAGTTCAGGCTCATCTTCGATCTTCAGCATGCGAGGCATCAGGTTCATATACTGTCTCTTACGTTCCAGCATATCTTCCCAGTCACCGCTTTCCTTTGCTCCCTTAAGCATCGGTTCAACTATACAGTCACGCAGAATAGCATCTGCGCCGATCTCTGCCTTGGCCCCGGTTGCGGAAGTGATCGCAATGACCATATCAAGTTTCGGCACCAGGGAACAGAACTGACCGAGGAAGCCCTCTGCAGAATAGATGTCCTCAGATTCATACTGCATCCAGTGATAGTTATACAGGGGATCTCCTTCTTTTCTCTGTACAGGATCATACAGACCAAGAGATCTGTCTGCCCATTCTCTCGCAATAATCTGTTTGCCGTTCCACTCACCGTGGTTCAGATACAGCTGACCGAACTTCACGATATCTTCCACACAGAGGCTGATACCGCTATTTCCACTGCAGATCCCTTCAGGACTCTTTGTCCAGGTGAAAGGACGCATACCAAGTTCGGGAACAATGTACTTGTTGATGACATCATGTGCAGTCATGCCGGTCACCTTCTGTACGATTGCTGAAGTCATGAATGTATTTCCGCTGCAGTAGAAGAAATGTGTGCCCGGCTTGTACGGCACCGGCTGCTGGAAGTATCTGGCGATCCAGCTTGTTTTGATCGTTCTGAATTCACTTCCATTGATGTCCTTATCCATTCCTGATCGCATGGTGATCAGATCTTTGACTGTCATCTCCTTCTGATATTCGGTGGGTTCTTTCGGTGCATGTTCAGGATAAAAAGATATGACTTTATCATCCAGGTTTAAAAGTCCCTGGGTATATGCCAGACCGGCGGCAGTATTAGTAAATGCCTTGGTCATGGAATGAACATAGTGCGGTATCTCCGGCCCGTATGGACGTGCAAAAGCCTCAAAGAACACTTTACCGTGACGCGCCATCATTACACTGTGTAATTCTATGTTGTTGTTTTCACATTCTTGCAGAAACCGATAGATAAACTCTGCAGGAACACCTGCGACTTTGCAAGATAAACGTTCAAGATGCTGATATGTCATTTTATACTCCTTCCTGTTCAGAGAGGATACTCTTTGTATTCCCCTTCAGAGGGTCTTCCGAGACAGATATATACTTTGTCATCCGTCATATTTACGATAATGGAATATACGGTCTCCCAGGATGTACTCATTTTACTGTTGATCGACTGCGGATATCCTTTCTCATCCTTAAGAATCTCCATAAGCTTAAATTCATCGATCGTATCTCCGGCTTCACTCATCAATTCTTTCAGGCGCAGTCCTCTGTCGATACCATCAAGGATCAGTCTTCCGCGGTTCTTTTCAGGATGTACTGTAAAACGGTTGCCTGTTCCGATCATATCACATTCACAGGTCACTTCATCAGTTCCGCCGGGGAAGCATTCAAAGTCCGTTGCATTGCCGGACTTATCAGCCAGCAGCATATTTGTTGATGTCGTCCGGAATACATTTCTGGTGATCTCTGCCGCTTCATCAAAGGTCTTACTTTCCCACACTTTTTTTCGTACGACCGTGCCCGGTACAGCTATACCGGCATGATCTGTCACTTCCAGCATGGCACTGTTGACCATGCCCAGACCGCAGTTATTGTATCCATCACGCACCAACTGTCCGGCTTCGGTAATTCCGACAGCTCTGAATCCATCCGGTCTTACAACATGCAGGATCACAAGATGTTTCTTCACTTCTGGGCCAAGGTCACAGTTTTTGAAGATGTAGTTCTTTCCGGTTGTTTTATTCCTGTATACACCGGTGGAACATTCCGGTTTCCAGTCAAAATTCGAAATTTCATACCTGGCATTGACGACCATGATTTCTTCCAATATATGTCCAGAACCGTCAGCGATACCTTGCATTTCTTCCACAGCTTCCGGGAAGAACGCTTTTGACGCTTCCACAAACTGTTTGGCAAAGTCAGTAATCTTCTCCCATCCCGGGAAATCTCCAAACTTTTTCTTGTAGAACGCTACCGAAATATCAATCTCTTCTCTTGCCTGCTCTCCATACTGAACTCCTCGTTCGTAATATGTCGGGGCATTCAGTTCTACTACTTTCATTTCTTTTTTCATCTCATTATTCCTCATTTTTTAAAAAGAATCGTGCAGATATACATTAGGGTATACCAGCACGATTCTGAGAAGGCTGACACTTTTACAGAGAATACTCCTTGTACTCCCCTTCCGTAGGTCTGCCAAGGCAGATATAGATCCTATCATCTGTCATATTTACAATAATTGAGTATACCGTCTCATAGTCCGGTACATTATTGCAGCAAATGGCTTTAGGAAGTCCCTTTTCGTCTTTCAGGATTTCCATGATCACAAACTCATCAATGGTATCTCCCTTTTCACGCATCAGCTCCTTCAGCCTCAGGCCTCTGTCGATCGATCCGTCATTTTTCCTGTTTCTTTCAGGCTCAACGGTAAATCTGTTGCCTGTTCCGATCATTTCATCAACACAATAGACTTCATCAACACCACCGGGATAGCACTCAAAGTCTGTTGCATTACCATATTTATCAGCCAGCAGCATATTTGTTGAAGTAGTTCTGAAAATGTTTCTGGTAATATCTGCTGCTTCTGCAAACGTCCTGCTTTCCCAAACTTTTTTGCGTACGACCGTACCCGGTACAGCAACTCCGGCATAGTCACTCTTGTCATACATGGCACTATTGACCATACCCAGACCATTGCTGGTATATCCATCACGGATCAGCTGACCTGCTTCGGTGATACCGATTGCCCGGAAACCATCAGGTCTGACAACGTGGAGGATAACAAGATGGTCCTTTACGCCCCCGTTGAGATCTCCGTTTTTGAAAATATAGTTCTTCCCTGTTGTTTTGTTATGAAAGACACCGGTTGAGCACTCCGGTTTCCAGTCGAATTTAGAGATCTCATATCTTGCATTTACAGCCATGATCTCTTCAAGCAGATGACCGGATCCCTCGGCAATACCTTTCATTTCTTCGACAGCTTCGGGAAAGAAATCCTCAGATGCCTTGACGAATTCCTTACAGAAATCCAGGATCTTTTCCCAGCCCGGCACATCACCGAACTTTTTACGGTAATAATTTACCGCTGTATCAACTTCTTCTCTTGCCTGCTGACCGTATTGAACGCCTCTTTCATAGTATGTAGGTGCATTCAGTTCAACTACTTTCATCTCTCTCATACAAAACTTCCCAATCTGTTATTTTATTCTGTACTCCTTCAGGAACTCGTAATTGATATCCAGTCCTGCTCCTGGCGTACTGTTGGGTGATACTGTGCTCGTTTTCGGGTCGAAGTGCAGCGGGTTCATGAACGATTCATAGATCTTTGCGTCATACTGCGGCGGATAGAACTCTGCCATGATCACACCCGGTACTGCGCAGTCCAGATGCACATGGACCTGCTGCTGGCCATGAGGACTCAGGGCGATGTTATGTGCCTCTGCATACGCTGAGATCTTCAGATACTGCGTGATACCTCCCATCGAACAGGCATCCGGATTCAATATCTGCGGATGACTCTGATCGATCAGATCTCTGAATCCGTAGATCGTATATTCATTCTCGCCTGTTGCCAGAGGGATATGACTATGTTCCGCAAAATACTTCATTCCCTCATAATCGTCCTGCATCACCGGTTCTTCAAACCAGTAAGGATGATAGTCTTCGATCATTCTGCTTAACTCCAATGCTTCATATGCCCTGTACGCACAGTTCGCATCAACCATCAGTCTGACATCATCACCGATGACTTCCCGTACTGCTTTGACTCTCCTGGCATCTTCCTCTAGGCTCAGTACACCGACTTTCATCTTGACGTTCTTTACACCCCAGCTCATGTACTCTTCCATCTCTGCCTGCAGTTCCGGGATTCCTTTTCCTTCACCGTAGTAGCCTCCCGCGATATAGCAGGGAACACTGTCCCTGTAACCGCCGAGAAGTTTATACAGGGGCATATTCGCGGCCTTACTGCGGATATCCCATAAAGCGATATCCAGAGCCGAGATGCTTCTTGTCGAGATACTTCTTCTTCCGAGGAACTTCGGCACATACATCTTTTCAAAGAGTCTCTCAACATTCAGCGGATCTTCCCCAATCAGGAAAGGTTTCAGGTAATCGACATAATCTACGTTATAGCTTGTACCGTAGCCGGTAATACCTTCATCTGTTTCGATCACAGCCAGGTTCAGTTCATTGTGTGTAAAGATATGTTTGCCGTTCTGGATGGGCTTATCCTTCGGCCAGCGATAACTTTGGGCATATACATTCGTTATCTTCATAATGGCCTCCTCTTAATGTATTAAGCGTAACCGATAACAGTAGCAATCATCAGCATGACGCAGCCGACAACGATCCACAACAGGAACAGCTTGATCATATAGCTGAACCACTTACCGAACGGGATACCTGCGGCACCGACAAAGCCCATGGTTGCGGCAGCGTGCGGCAGAATGTTGTTGCAGAAGCCATCACCGAAGTTGAAGGTAAGAACAGCAGTCTGACGGCTGATACCAACCAGGTCGGCAACCGGCACGAAGATCGGCATAACTGTAGCAGCCTGTCCGCTTCCGGATGTGATCAGGAAGTTGACCAGAATATTCATCAGGAACATTGCAGGAGCAGCCAGCACATTCGGGAACAGATTGAGCAGACCGGCCAGTGCATGAACAAGGGTATCCATGATCTTGCCATCCTGCAGGATCAGGGAAATACTGTAAGCGAAACCGATCAGAGTAGCTGTAGCAGCCATACCCTTCATTCCATCCATGAAAGACTTATTCATATCCTCCAGGTTCATTTTGGATACCAGACCGCAGAGAACACCCATATTGAGGAAGAGCGCTGAAGCCGTGGAATTGGACATAGTGCCCTGAATAGCCATATAGATCAGATATCCGATACCAATTACAACGATAACAGCGACAGGAATATGCTTCTTTTCCCACTTCGGCATTTTATCAAGATCATAATTAGTGCCAAGATCAACACCATAAACATAACTCTTTGTCGGATCTTCCTTGATTCTCTTTGCGTATCTGGAAACATACCATACCGCGACCAGATAGAACGGGATCATACAGACCAATCTGTACCACATACCGGAGAAAATCGGCAGTTCGGCAATCGTCTGTGCTGTACCTGTATTGGAAAGGTTCATAGCACCGCAGGAGAAGCCTACAGCACCGCCCAGCATGATCAGTGATACACCGACGATCGCATCAAATCCCAAGGCAGCCGCAGCCACAAGGCCCAGAGGAGCCAGCGGGATAAATGTATTCAGGTTAATCGGTACACAGAGAATCGCAAACAAGCCCATAATCAGTGCAATAACAACTGTTTCCTTACCTTTTACCTTCTGACCGAGGGTAGAAGCTGCAGCCTGGAACATACCTGTTCCAAGGACGATACCAAGTCCGCCGCCGCTAAGCATCAATGAGAAGATGATACCGCGGGCATTTGTCATGCCGTCAAATACATACTTCAGTACAGACAGCGGATTGACCGGACTCTTTTCCACATATGTAAATGAATTAGGATCTACAACCGTTTGTCCTGCTTCATTTGTGATTCTTGCATATTCACCTGCAGGAACGATCCAGGTCAGAATAGCAGCCAAAACCATAACTGCCAGAATGATTACCAGAGAAGGTGGTACTTTTAATTTTTTCTTCGTGTCAGACATTTTTTTATTCCCCTTTCATTGATTTGCCTCACTTACAATTAACTAAGCTTAAACAAGTACTTGTTGTTACAATTTCAATTTAGTTTAGAGAACAAGTGATGTCTAATACACGTTTGATGATGTTCACGATAACTGATCAGTTATCCAAAAAAACCTGAAGCGTAGATTTTTACTCTTCAGGGTTTTTGCTGGCTTTTGTTTTTTTCTTTTCTGCGTAAATATCGCATTGCTATCATTGATACTTCACGGATCAGTAATAATTCCGTATATTCAGTTTTGGCTCGTTGTTCACGATCCTTCTTGTCAATTCAATCACCTTCCGAGCGAATGGCGAAAGACCCACCGTTGAATTATACGCAGCTACTACGTACCGCTCCATCGATGCTCCGTTGATTCGGGCGATTACCGGCATGGTATACGGTTTAGGCGGCAGGAAGGAACTTTCGGGTGTCAGCACAAGACCAGTGCCGTAACAAGACAGCTGAAATGCCGTATCACTGTTGTTGATCTCTACCAGATCTCCCGGTACGATATTGAACTCCTCAAAAATCTTTCTCGTATATCTGTACAATCCGAAGCCTTCTGATGGTACGATAAATGTCTGATCATTGAGTTCTTCCGGAGAAATATTCAGCGGATGATCAAAGCCGTTTCCAGTGATATCTTTTCCTTCCAGAAGCGGATGTCCGTACGGGATAATCAGATAGATCTGTTCCGTGTAGAGAGATTCATAGCTGATACCAAGCTGACGGATAGGCAACGTTGTGATACCGAAGTCCATCGTTCCCGTCATCAGTTGCTGTTCTGCTGCATCTGCGTTTACTTCTACGATCTTGATATCAAGTTCCGGAAAATGAATCTTATATGCAGGAAGAAGATACGGAAGCCAGTCGCATCCCCTGGTATTTCCGATGCCTACAGTCAGTCTCCCTGCGCGATGATTCGCCAGTTCTTCCATCTCATTTTCAAACTTTTGCTGAACGCGGATAACTTTCTCCATCTCCTGCATAAAACGTTCGCCGGCATATGTCAGTGTTACAGGATTCTGTGACCGGTCAAAAATCTTGATATTATAGTAATTTTCGACTTTGTTGATGAAATTACTCAAAGCAGGCTGAGATATAAACAGTTTCTCAGCAGCCCGTGTGATATTTTTTTCTTCGACTACAGTTTTTAGATATGCAAATTTTTCTGGTGTGATCTTCATATTTTTATCATAACGCAAAATGAGTCATTTTATTCCAGTTCTGCCATTTCCGTTTATTTATAGATTTAATAACATTCCGATTATACATCCTGCAATGTTATTATCAGACGATCTCGTCAAAACCGTTTTCTTCCGCTTCCTTGATCCGGTAATACAATGTGCGCCTGGA
This sequence comes from Solobacterium sp., assembly GCA_017512555.1. Taxonomy (GTDB): domain Bacteria; phylum Bacillota_I; class Bacilli_A; order Erysipelotrichales; family Erysipelotrichaceae; genus Bulleidia. The sequence goes on from JAFWFE010000085.1 coordinate 48,557, forward strand.
TACGCCCAGTTCCTTTGCCACTGCCGCAGCGCCGATCTCCTTCATCCTTGCTTTGATCTCTGCCAGCGGGATCTTTCCGTAACCTCCCTGATACTTCAGGCCAAGGGATACACGGCCGGCATTTCTCTTTCTGGCATTATTAAAGCAGACCCTGCCGGAAGTACAGGTTTTAACGACGTGGCAAAAGTACCTGCCGAAGAACTGCCGCATCCTCCCAGCAATACAATCATGGCAAACATACAGGTAATATGACGTTTCATGAGTCCTCCTTGTGATCTGTGTCACAGAATTAAGCATTATCTCTTCGGAAACTTATGATTCTCTACAGTATAATCATACACGATTATCTGGTGCTTATGGAAATATACACACAAACAGAAAAAAGCGGCATTTCTGCCGCCTTCTGTTTTCCTGTAAATTGTCTTAGTCTACAGAAACTCTTACACCAGGACCCATAGAAGTGGATACGGTGATGGACTTCATGTATGCGCCTTTGACAGCTGCAGGTTTAACCTTTACCAGCTGGTCATAAACAGCCTTGAAGTTCTCTGCCAGAGCTTCATCCGTGAAAGAGCACTTGCCGATCGGAACATTGAGGTTACCCTCTCTGTCAACACGGTATTCGATCTGACCTTTTTTGATCTCTTCGATCGCATGAGCTACATCCATGGTAACTGTACCGGTCTTAGGGTTAGGCATTAAGCCTTTCGGACCTAATAATCTACCTAATTTACCGAGCTGTCCCATCATATCCGGTGTAGCAACGATAATGTCAAATCCTAACCAGCCCTTCTGGATCTCTTCAATCTTATCAGCGCCGCCGACAAAATCTGCACCAGCAGCCGTAGCTTCATCAACTTTCGCACCCTGAGTAATGACAAGGACTTTCTTTGTCTTACCGGTACCGCGCGGCAGTGTCATCGCACCACGGATATTCTGGTCAGCCTGACGAGGGTCAACATTCAGACGGAAGTTTGCCTCAACAGTCGCATCAAACTTTGCATAACATGTTTCTTTCGCTAACTTGATACCATCAGCGTAGGGAATCGTTGTTGTACGGTCAACCTTGGCCAATGCTTCTCTGTATTTTCTTCCAGCCATGAATTAGCCCTCCCATCCTTCAATGGTAATACCCATGTTACGGGCAGTACCGGCAACGATACGCATAGCACCTTCAACATCATTCGCATTCAGATCCGGCATTTTGTATTCCGCAATCTCACGAAGCTGAGCTTCTGTAATCTTGCCTGCCTTCACGGAATTCGGTGTTCCGGATGCCTTGTCGATGCCTGCAGCCTTCTTCAGTAAGAACGCTGCCGGAGTTGTCTTGATGACGAACTCAAAGGACTTGTCTTCATACGCTGTAATAATTACAGGAACGATGTCACCGCGGCGGTCTGCTGTCTTTGCGTTGAAATCTGTGCAGAACTGCGGCATGTTAATTCCTGCGGATGCCAGTGCAGGACCTGGTTTTGCTTGCCCAGCCATAAACTGAAGCTTGCAGACTTTTGCAACTTTCTTTCTTGCCATGTGCTTTTCCTCCTTGATCATTCAGAAAGTCACATGCAGTGGTTAACGAATGAGCTGCTCATTCTCCCACGCATGAACACACAAAAAACATGTGCTTTATTAGTTTATCTCTCTTTATAACCCACGTCAATGATAATTATAGGACAACCGCATACATCAGACTTGTAAAGTCCGGAAGTGACGCTGTTATCCCTTCTTCAATGATCCTGAAGTTGTTTTCTGCCAGTTCCCTGCGGAATGTATCCCGGCTGATCATCCGGCAGGAAGTCGAAGCGACGGTCATCTCCTGTCCGCTTTCCTGGTGGATACGTGTGACATCGCGGTATGCCTGCGCAGGATCTGTGGTAAACTCGGTATCTCCGTCACCCATCGTACAGATCAGCGCATAACCGCCTTTTTTCAGATGCCCGCGGATAAATTGATAAAACTGTCTTCTGTCTGTATCCTCAATAAGCATATGCAGTACAGCTACAGAATAGATAAACCCGAAGGATTGATCCATCATATCCCGGCAGACATCCAGGATACGGAAAGCATCTGTTTTTTCCGGCATCTGCGTCCGGCAGTAACGGACAGCTTCTTCTGAAACATCCACGCCGCAGCATTTATATCCTTGATGAAGCAGGTACAGGATATTCCTGCCTTCTCCGCATCCGAGATCCAGTATTTCTTCATCCGGAGCGTATTTCCGGATCATCTCTTCGACAACCGGTGTAGGTGTGCGGGAAGACCAGGATACACCGTATTCGTGAACCTGCCGGTAACGCTTATCGTACGCTTCGTAGTATTTCATGCCAGATTCTTCAGCCATTTCTCACGTTTCAGCCGGATCAGCAATACAATCCCCAGAACACATAGCTGAGTAGCCATGGCGATCCAGGCACCATATAAGCCCATGGATTTCGTCAGAATCATAGCCATGACAATTCTTACACCCCAGATACTGAAGATACTCATCAATCCCGGAACCAATGTATCCCCGGCACCACGAAGAGCACCAGTCGCCACAATGGACGCTCCGAACAACGGTTCTGCGAGAAGCTCGATACGTAATACTTCTACACCGAGTTTCTGTACCTCCGCCACCGGAGTCAGGAAACGGAATACGGCAGGACTGGCGAAGAACATGAGGATCGCCATCACTGTCATGATCGCCATGCCGAAGAACGTCGTCAGCCACGCAAAACCACGCGCAAGATCCTTACGTTCCGCACCGATACTCTGACCAACCAGGGTAGTTGCGGCAGAACCTGTACCATAACCCGGCATATAACAGATGGATTCCGCCGTAATAGCGAATGAATTTGCGGCAATCGCGATCGTTCCCAAAGGAGCGATGATCCTGGTCTGGGCAATCTGCGCAAGACTGCTTCCTGCCTGTTCCAGCAACATCGGCAGACCGATATGCAGAGCTTCAGACATGACGCTTTTCTGTGGTTTCCAGCTCCCTTTTTCCTTTGTGATCGATAATACCGGTGACTTCACCAGACAGTTGTACAAGGTAAAGAATGATGCCACCAGAATTGCCAGAGAAGTACCTAACTGGGCACCGATTACTCCCAGACCTGCGCCGGGCATATGAATATCCATACCCAGCAGAGTAACATCTCTGGCCGGGAAGATCAGGAAATAGTTAAAGATCACATCCAGGAAACAGGTCATGGCACTGATGATACTCGGAGTCTTCATATTCCCAGAACACTGTAACATACTGTGCGCCAGAGAATTCAGTTCTCTGACCGGCAGGAAGATACAGAAGATCATGAAATACATCTTCGCGTTGTACCAGAGAGACTGTTCTGCCCCAAGCCACTGCGGAAGTTTCATACTGATCAGAATCCCAAATAAGGCAATACCCAGTGAGAAACAAAATGAGATAAGCATCGCCTGCCGCAGGATAGATCTGGCCTTCGTATAATTCCTGGCTCCGATCGCATGCGCAACCTGCACGGAAAACCCGGCAGAACTGGACCAGATAAAACTCCCCATAAACCATGTGCTGGAAGCTACCAGGCCAATGGAAGCCGAAGCCGCCGCGCCTAAAGAACCAGCCATAGCCGCATCGATATACTGCATCATGATTTCGGTAACCTGTGCAAGCATACCGGGAAGATTAAGCCGGAAAACAACGTTCAGACGTTCGCTGATCGTGGAATGTTCTTTTTGTAAGATTTTACTTAATGCTGTACTTTCACTCATAGTAAGATAATGGCTGCCTCTGGCAGCCATTGATTAATCCGTAACTTTCTGAAGATCGCTGTAGTTGATATCTGTCGGTGTTTCACGTCCGAACAACATGGTCATGACACTGGCAACCTGTGCCTGGTCATTCATGGAGTTAACACGTCCCTCCATACCGCTGAACGGACCGGTAAGAATACGTACCGTATCCCCGACCGTGAAGTCCACAACCACTTTCTTATCGCTCTGACCCATACGTCTCAGGATAGATTCCATCTCATCCGGAGATACCGGGAACGGCTTGGCACCGCCGCCGGAAGATCCGATAAATCCTGTGACACCTGGAGTATTACGTACTACATACCAGGCTTCATCTGTCATACGCATTTCCACAAATACATAACCAGGGAAGATATTCTTCATGGTTTCGATCTGTTTACCGTTCTTGATATCAATGACAGGTTCTTCCGCTACCAGTACACGGAACAGGGAATCCTGAATACCCATGGATTCTACACGTTTTTCCAGGTTATCCTTAACTCTGTTCTCATGACCGGAGTATGTATTTACGACATACCACCGTCTTTCTTCTTCGTTATGATTTTTCTCTGTCATAGTTTACGCTCCGATCCCGATAAACTTCAGCAGATATGTTACCAGGAAATCACATAATACAAAGAATAATGCGAAGAAACCGGTGAAGAGTACTACTTCTGCCGTATTACTTCCGATATCTTTCCACTTTGGCCAGCGAACACGTTTCGCTTCCTTCTGTATACCGCTCCAGCTAAATGTCTTATCCATGGTGGTCCTCCTACTTCGTTTCCTTATGAAGTGTCTTCTTGCCGCATTTCGGGCAGTATTTATTTAACTCAAGACGCTTCGTACTTGTTTTTCTGCGCGTGGTTGTATAGTTTCTTGACAGGCACTCCGTACATGCCAGGATCACTTTATCATCCTTCGCCATAATAAAAACTCCTTAATTGCCTTACTACTTTAGCATAATCATCTTCTAAACGTCAATCTAGATATCTCTGCCGGAAGAATAAAAAAACCGTATCCCTGAGCAGGAATACGGTAACAGACTATACAACGATCTTCTTCCAGTCACCTTTATTATAGATGGCAATAACCAGCGCAGATCTCGCAATCTGGTCAAAGGCTACCGCTGTCCAGGCACCAAGCAGGCCCCACTTCAGTACATTGATTGCGATATGACCGACAACCGGACGCATGATCAATACACCGACCAGGGTAATGATGGCTGTAGCCTTGGTAGCACCGGCACCGCGCAGGGAACCTGAGAGAATGAACTGCGGAGTCTGGGCAGGCTGTAACGCGCCGACGATCCACATGACCGGGATAGACGCCGCAATAACTTCCGGCGTATCACTGTATAGACCTACAACATACTTGCCGTAGAAGGCAAAGAACAAGCCAAGCAGTACAGACATTACCAGGCCCAGACGCATACATCTGGTAGAGTAATGTTCTGCCATATCCGGACGTTTCTTACCAAGACTCTGACCAACCAGCGTTGTGGAACTAACCGCAATACCCATACCTAACATGAAGGACAGAGACTGTACGTTCATACAGATCTGGTGTGTCGCGTAGTACGGCTGGCCAAGGGAAGCGACCTGTCTGGAGAACAGGATGATACCAACACGCATGATGCCCTGTTCGATCAGGGAAGGAATACCAACTTTGACAATACGGCTGATTGCGTTCATATCCACTTTGAAGCCGCGGAAGAAGTCCAGAAGACTGATCTTGAAGTAATGCTTGCCGGAACCGACAACTCTCAATGCGATGACCATTGCCACGATCTGACCAATCACTGTCGCGATAGAAGCACCCGCAACACCTAAGGCAGGGAAGCCGAAGTGACCATTGATCAACAGATAGTTACCGACGATATTCACCAGGTTGGCAGTGATGTTGTAGATCATCGGAGAACGTGAGTTACCGACACCACGCAAGGCCGCGGTAATGGAGCCGGCAATACCCATGGTGATAAAGCCAAGCATCTGTATCTTCATGTAGGTCGTACCCATGTCCACGATCTCATCACTTAATGCCGAGGTAGCCATGAATCTTACCAGAGGTCTGGCAAAGATGAATCCCAGCACAGAGCTGAAGATATAGACCCAGATACCCATGAATAAGCCCTGTAGTAATGTCTTGTTTGCCTGATCGTGCTGCTGGGCACCACGGTCACGGGCAACCGCTGCGGTAACACCGACGTTTAACGCGATCATCAGGGAGATAAAGATAAACTTCGGCTGGTTGGCCAGACTGACTGCGGAGATTGCGTCATCACCGTTGACCATGGAACCAACCATGATCATATCCGCCATACCGACAAGACTTGTCAGTAACTGTTCAACCAGGGATGGCCATGCGATACGCATGATATCTTTGTAGAGAACCTTGCTTTCACACCCTTCCGGAAGCTTTTTACGCTCTTTTCTAGATTTCTTTTCCTCCGCTGCCAGAAACTCTTCTGTTCCCCACGGAGCGTCATCCAGGTAAGTTTTTACCATTTTTCTTGTACTCATATATACCTCTTACCTTTCTCTTACAGTTTCATCATATAACAGTTTAATTACTATACCATTGAAACTCACTCCATGTGAACAGATATCTTTTATTATTCCTCATAAAAGCGACAAAATTAAAAACAGATGATACAAATGAGTATCACCTGTCTTTCTTCACTTAAGGAATGATATGTTCTTCCCCGTCTTCCCAGAGTTTGGGAGGTACCTGAGGAGTAACCAGAGGATTCTTGTTCAGTCGGCTCCGGTCAGGATTTCCGTAGATCACGATCTTAAACTTCGGACCATTGGGATTGGTATGACGTGCTCTCTCTTCGGTTACAGCGTCTCCTCTCAACAGTGCCCTGTACGCTTCAATCAGATTACGTACAACCGAGATATCTTCAGAATAGGCATCAAAGCCTCCCCCATAAGCCGTATGCCCGGTATAGATCCGGTCATAAGTTCTGCGGTATCCTTCCAGGAAGTGCTGAAGATAGCGGATATGCGTACTTGCGGCGTGGAAATTAGAACCGTTGTTGAAATTCACCGCATCACCGGTAAACGCGATTCTGGAGAAATCATCAATGTAGATCATTCCTCCCTTGGAGTGACCGGGCAGGAATACCGTACTGACTTTACGATCTCCCAGGTCAAACACATACCCTTCATCGATAAAGATCAGTTCTGTATCCTTATCACCGCGGACAACATCTTCTTCCAGAGGCTTCCATACATCGTAGAACCCGATCTTCTGGTTCCAGATCATTGCGTACTTATCTGCGGTCAGAGGCCCTACACAACGCTGGAATCCCGGGCCGACCTGGTTGTCTGCCAGAAGCGCACTGTATTTCTTGCGGTCTTCTGTGGGGATAGTCTCACCGTCCAGTTCCAGCCGGTTGATGTAGATCTGGTCAAACTGGTGCATCAATCCGACATGGTCAGGATGCGCGTGTGTGACAACTACGTCATAGGGTTTGTCGGTCAGGGATTCCACGACTTTCTTCAGGTCAAAGAAACCTGTCCCGCAGTCTACGACCAGAGATCTTTTCGTACCTTCCAGCACATAGATCGCGTTATGTCCGAATTCGTTGATGAACCATGTGCGTTCCGCAATCTCGTTGATAATTGGTTTGGTGATATACACAGATATTCCTCCTTACGGGATAATATGTTCTTCCCCGTCTTCCCAGAGTCTTGGCGGTACATTCGGGGTAACCATCGGGTTCTTGCTTAAACGGCTGTTCGGCGCATCTGTGCCGTAGACAACAAGTTCTACTGTACGGGAAGGATCGATATGAACCGGTCTGACTTCCGTGTGAGCTTCTCCGCGGAGTAATGCCCGGTAAGCTTCTACCAGGTTATAGACAACCGCAATCGGTTCACTGAAGGAACTAAAGGTTCCCCCATAGGACGTATGTCCGTTGAAGATACGGTCATAGGTCTTGCCATAGCCTTCCAGGAAGTGCAGCAGATAACGGATATGCGTACTCGCGGCGTGGAAACGTGAACCATTGTTGTGGTTTACCGCGTCACCGGTAAAGGCGATCCTGGTCATATCATCAATAAAGATCAGATGCCCCTTTGTATGACCCGGCAGGAATACCGTACTGACTTTACGGTCTCCCAGGTCAAACACATAACCTTCATCAATAAAGATCAGTTCTGTATCCTTATCTCCCTTACAGATATATTCATCTTTCGGTTCCCATACATCCCAGTAACCGACATGTTGTCTGGCAATCTTGAAGAAGTAACCTTCTGCCTTGATCGGTCCTACACAACGCGCGAACATCTCACCAACCTGCCCGTCCTTGACGAGATCACTGTATTTCTTGCGGTCTTCCGTCGGGATGGTTTCACCGTCCAGTTCCAGTCTGTTGATAAAGATCTGATCAAATTCATGCATCATACCGACATGATCAGGATGTGCGTGGGTAATTGCGACATCATAGGGTTTGTCTGTAATACTTTCAATGATTGCCTTGAAGTTGCAATAGCCTGTACCTGCGTCAATGACCAGGGAGCGTTCGGATCCTTCCAGAATATACATGGCGTTTGTGCCTAGTTCATCCACAAACCATGTACGTTCGGCGATCTCATGAATCAAGGGTTGACTGATCTTCATACTCTTCCTCCTTACGGTATGATATGCTCTTCTCCTTCTTCCCAAAGTCTGGGCGGATAACCCGGAGTTACACGTGGATTCTCTTTTGTGCCGTCACCGTAGATCACGACTTTGTGTTTCGGTCCGTCCGGGAACAAGTGAGAGGCTCTTTCTTCGACATGTGCTTCGCCTCTTAATAATGCGCGGTATGCCTCGGCAAGATTGCGTACTACCTGTATGTCTTCACTCCTGGAGCTGAATGTGCCGCCGTAGGAACAATGTCCGTTATAGATACGATCATAGGATTTTCCGTATTCTTCCAGGAAGTGTTCTATATAACGGATATGTGTGCTTGCGGCATGGATACCGGAGCCGTTATTTCCGTTTACACAGTCACCGGTAAAAGCGATCCGGGTCTTGGGATCGATAAATAACAGATGCCCTGCGGAATGTCCCGGCAGATACATCGTCTTGATTTTCCTGTCACCCAGGTCAAATTCATATCCTTCATCGATGAATACCAGTTCAGTATCATAGTCACCTTTACAGATCATATCTTCACTGATCTCCCAGGTATCGTAATATTTCACATGCTGGTTATAGACCAGGAAGAAGTCCTTGATATCGTACTCCTTCTGTGTGCAGCGCTTGAACATACCGCTCATCTGACCGTCACGTTCAAGTTCACTCAGACGCTTGCTTGGTTCTGTCGGGAGGCTGTCCACGAATGGTCCGCCCATACCAGGCATTTTGAATCCTTCGTCTTCTCCCGGCTTGCGTATCCTTCCGAGTTCTTTCCGGTTCACGAATACACGCTCAAATTGTCTGCACATACCGATATGATCCGGATGCGCGTGGGTAATTGCGACATCGTAGGGCTTGTCTGTCAGAGATTCCACGATCTCCCGGAAATGACAGTATCCGGATCCCGCGTCCACAACCAGGGATTTTTCCGTACCTTCAATGACATACATGGAATTCAATCCCAGTTCGTTGATATGCCATACACCCTTGGCGATTTCTGTAACTAACGGTTCACGTAATTTACTCATGTCTGCCTCCTACGGAATAATATGTTCTTCTCCGTCTTCCCAGAGTTTCGGAGGTACCTGTGGTGTTACACGCGGGTTCTTGGATAAATGACTGAATGGCGCGTCTGTACCGTATACTACAAGTTTTCTCTTCGGGCCGTCCGGGAACAGATGGAATGCCTGCTCAACGATCTCTGCTTCGCCTCTGAGTAACGCGCGGTACGCTTCCACGAGATTCTCTACGACCTGGACCGGTTCACTTTCGAAGTTCAGGCGTCTGCCGTAGGTAGTATGTCCGGTAAAGATACGGTCATAACTCTTGCCGTATTCTGCCAGGAATTTCTGTAAGTAACGGATATGTGTGCTTGCGGCATGGAAACTGGAGCCGTTATTCATATTGACACAGTCACCGGTAAAGGCAATTCTGGACTTCGGATCAATAAACAGCAGATGTCCTGTCGTATGTCCGGGCAGGAACATGGTCATCACCTTACGGTCTCCCAAATCAAACTCATATCCTTCATCAATGAAGATCAGCTCGGTATCATAGTCTCCTCTGCAGATCATCTCTTCTGTACATTCCCATACTTCCGGAGCATTCGGGTCAAGCTTGTCCACCATGTCAAAACCATGCATATCTGCTTCATAACTTGTGCAGTTGTAGAACATTTCACTCATCTGACCATCACGTAACAGAAGACTCCATCTCTTTCTGTCTTCCTTCGGAAGGCTCTTCACGGAGGATCTGCCCAGGGATGCCGCAATCTTATCTGCCTCTTCCTCTTCCGGGTCTTTGACAATACCCAGTTCATTCTTGTGAATATAGATCTTTTCGAACTGGTGCATCATACCGACATGATCCGGATGCGCGTGGGTTACAGCAACATCGTAGGGCTTATCTGTCAGTGATTCGATAATCGCCCGGAAATTACAGTATGTCGTTCCAGCGTCTACGACAAGAGCTCTCTCCGTACCTTCGATCACGTACATGTTATTGCTTCCGAACTCATTGATCATCCAGACTTTTTCAGCAATCTCATGCACTAAAGGCTCTCTGATTCCCATAATTATCTTTCCTTTCTCTTTGGTAAAACTTAGTCCACCATTATATAAATAAAGTATATCTGTATGAGATATACTTTATCTATCTTTATTCCTTTTTCCTATATCGGGAAACTTGTATCAAACTGCAGGTTCTTCTCTTGATCCGGAGTTCATGGTTCTGCAGATTGAGTGATATTACTGTTCGTGTTGTACTTTTATCGCACAGCCGGAAGCTGCGGAATCATAGAATGCCTTACAGAGTTCTACCATGGATACTGCTGTATCCAGACTCACTCCGTGTACACTTGCCGGATCAATTCCTACCCGTTCATTGGGGATGTCTTCTGCCAGCATACGTACATAATAACGGATATGATCATCGGGCTGAGGAGGTAGTTCTTCTTCCTTAACCGTGATCCATTCGGGATTCTCGTGTATGTCTTTCACAAGACAGTACTTCAGTTCCCGGTCACCTTTATGCGCAAATCCCTGATACAGGATGGAGCCTCCTGTACCATGGATCTCAAACGCGTTACTTACGGACGGTGCCACGAATCCGATCTCCATTGTTGCGGTCACATCTTCGGGATAGTGATAGACAACAGTCGCAAACTGGTCAAAGCCACAGGATCTGGCTGTTTCATCCAGATACCCAGCTGTTCCGTATACACGCTCCGGTATCCCAAGAAGATAGGTGACCGCATGTACAGGATGATTCCCGGTATCTGCCATGATACCGCCGCCCATGGTTTCTGCCAGGTACCGCATATGTTCTTCGCTCTTTACGATACCGTGAAACATCTCGTTGTGGAACCGGCAGCGTACAGACAACAGCTTGCCCAGTTTTCCGGAAGTTAACATGGTCTTCGCCCACATGATTCCCGGATCCACAAACGGATCGGTCATGAAGAATTTGACGTTCTTCTCCTTTACTGCTCTGCGAATCGTGTAAGCATCTTGGGGATCCATACACAACGGTTTCTCCACAAATACAGACTTTCCCGCATGGACTGCCTGCAGGATCAGTTCCGTATTCCGGTTATTCGTCATGGAGATCACAACACCGTCAATCCCGGGATCCTGTACCAGATCTGTATATGTTTCATAGTGCCGGCAGGAGAACTGTTCAGCGAACTGTTTTGCCTGTTCCGGTTGTTCGTCGACCCAGAAACCGGCTGCTTCACTCTCCGTGTACGAGTTGACCATCCGGGCAAACTTATCGACATGTCCGCGGTGTCCGCAGAAAGCGATCCGGATCTTCTTGTGATCGTTTGTGTTTTTCATTGTGTACTCCTTTGTCCGTGATATGCAGGAAGAAATCAGTCTTTCTTTTCGTAGAGATTCTCCGGATTAATTCCCAGGAAATTACGTCCTCTTCTTAACATGACTCTCGGAGGACGTTTCTCCATCGTACCAGGCATCATTCCCGGTGCCTGTGCCATGACATTTACCGGTTCACTGGTCAGCTGCAGATCCTGTCCCCAGGGACTCGGGACCTGACAAGGTACGATATGTCCTGCCAGAGCGTCTTCCATCATTGCGATCACGGTAGGCAGACAGTCATCATCCAGCGGTGCGCCAAGAGCACGGAAGTCATGATGACCATTGTAGATGCCATCGTACTTATCCGAAAGATCCTGCATTCTCTTCATATAACGGAGGGTTGTTTCCAGCGGTACAGATCCGACACCAAGGTTATAGTTCAGGGCGTCTCCGGCAAACAAAGTACGTGTCTTTTCATCCAGGAAGATGAATTCACCTTCGGAATGACCCGGGCAGGCATAGGCTGTAACGATACGGCCGCCGCCGAGATCAAACTGCATGCCGTCTTCCAGGTCATGGATAACCGGCATCGGTTCATCCGGTCCCGGTTCACGGATATCCACGTTGATATCGTACGGGTATAACTTGAACATCTTGTATACGCCTTCAAAACAGCCTTTCTGACGATTCGCAATACGGATCGTATCCCAGCGTCTTCTCTCGATATTCTGCGGAATCGGTTTATCTGCGTCTTTCGGACTGATCCAGAT
>JAFWFE010000086.1 GCA_017512555.1 Solobacterium sp.
AAACCTGAATAATTCACCAAATCGTTTTGAAGCCAGTAATCTCTTGTGGTTATCGGCTTTTTCAATATTTCTTACAAAACCCATTGGGTTTGTATGCGTGTATAGAAAAGGTTCCTTATAATGTAATTGTCCAGACCACAAGAAAGGAACCAATTACATGTTAGAACATACTCCGAAGTTTTCCAACATCAATTTCAACGGAGGTAATCTCTCCAGCGATGGAGGAGCTATTCTCTTACTTCATTTCCTCAATAAATTGAAGATCATGGATAAGTTCAGACATATCCCGTTCTACGATCTTCGGGCAGTTCCCATATATTCAAACAGTGAAATCCTTTCACAGTTGGTATCCAGAACTCTGCTCGGATACTTCAATCAGGATGATCAGAAAGTTCTTTTGGAAGATCCACTGCTGTCCAAGTACTTTTCTCCCTGCTCTCAGCCTACTGTATCAAGATTCTTTGACCGGGTCGTCAATCAGACCAATGTAGCACTCCGTGAACAACTGATCGAGATGGCTTGTCAGTATGTTAATAAGAACGTTCGTGATCCCATCATCGATGCGGATTCAACACTGATTGAGACATACGGAAATCAGGAAGCCAGTGCTTATATTCATCACTATGACGAAACGGGATATCATCCTTTAATGATCAATGAGTTTCATTCAAAGCTTCTTCTTTCTGCGGTACCGAGATCCCTCTGGACCGCCTGAAAACCGACGGCACTCTGAACCAGCTGTCCATTATCACGGCCCAGCGGTCCATTCTCGGAGACTGCGCCGATATTGATAACCCGAGCAACTGGATCACGATCCTGGAAGACTCCTCTCTTTCACTTTCGGTTACGAAACAGGGCACCTGTTCCATCGCATCGATGTATCCGTACTATTTCAACCGGATCGATGTTATGGATTCGCTTTCCTGTGAAATGATCGTTCCTTCCTCTTCAGCACTGGCAGAACTCTCTGCCGCCGCATCGATTGCCTCCGCTGCCGGATACCGCTATCTGTATAAATCCGATATTAACTTCCCGGTATCGTTTGGAAGTGCAGCGGAAGACATTCATAACCAGATGGTATTTGCGATTGACCCGGAGATTCAAAAGGGCACCGGATATCTTCGCCTCTCGCAGACGGAGGACAATACCATCCTTCTGGTTTCGGGAGGAGATGAAGAAGGGCTTCTCAAAGCCGTGAATCTGTTACGGAACGAGGATTATATCAAACAGTTCAGCGGCAGCGAATATACGATCGAAAGCATGGTATCCAATGAGGACCGGGAATTTTCAGCCCGGGAAGACGGCCTCTATATGCTTTCCGATTTCGGGTATTCGGATGTGAACCTGGAAGGGGCGTTCCACCAGCAGACGTCGTTTACCATCAAACAGCCGGATGCGATTGCCGGGGACCGGGGATCCAACGTTGAGATCCATTTCCGGCATAGCGATGCCCTGGTAGGAGATACGTCGCTTCTGACCGTATACTTTGACAACGTTGCGGCCGCAAGCATTCAGCTGTCTTCTGCCAATGCGGACGGGGGATCCCTGAAAGTACGGATTCCCGAAGAAAACCTGAAACGGGATGTCATAAATATCGGAATCGATGTCTACAACTATCTTGGAAAGATCGACTGTTCCAAGGACTGGTACGATGTTGCCTGGACGGTAATCGACAGTGATTCGATCATCTGTTTTGAGCCGAGTGATTACAACACCCTTGCCACACTGGATCATTTCCCTTCATTCAACGCAACGACGAGAGACCAGGAACATGTCGTTCTGGCAGTGACTCCAAAAGTGAATGAAGAAACGGCAGAGATCCTCACTTCCTTTGCGGCAAGAGCAGCCCAGAACAGCCTGAGCAGCCCCCGCTATGAAATCCGCACCGGTTTTTCCGCAGCGGAACACGAGGATCTGGTCTTCCTTGGCACAGCCGGTTCGCTTAAGATTCCGGAAGAGATCAAATCCCTTCTGTATGTGTCGTATGAAACAGACGGATACAAAATCAAAGATGATATTCATACGATACCGGAGGCACTGCAGGATCAGATCGTGATCCAGACCGTCCGTTCTCCCTATGATTACACCCGTAAGGTGTATGTGATTACCTATCCGGATGATTCTTATGAAACCGCCGTATTGAACCTTCTGAAGGATAAGAAACAGCTCAGTAAAATCGGGGGAGTGGTATCCCTTCTCAGCAAAGACGGTACCGTTTCAGTCCTGGAAACGGAAGAAACCGCAGAACGGAACATTCCGGTCACCTTTGAACGGCTGGTCAATAAGGTGGTACGAAAGACCGGAATCTCAAGAACGGGTCTGGTGATTATCGCCGTATGCCTGCTTGTGATTCTGATGATGCTGATCCTTGCCTCACGAAAGAAGAACCGTTTCTCAGAAGCGGAGAAGAAGATGAAGAAAACCAATGATTCTAACCCGGATTCTTCAGAAGAAGAGGATGAAGAAGACTTTGAACAGGATGACCGCTGAGCGGATACCGGACCGGTGAACCCTCTCCACCTGATCCAAAGAATCAGATGGAGCTTCCAAAGCTTGTGTGCTTCGGACTTCCCGACAGCTGATACAGCAGAATGTACAGACATATACTCCGAAGAAACATATATCCCATCATCCCCTAACAACAGCCGGGTGCTTTGAGATTCTCTTACGGTATACAGGATCTTCTGCCTGTATGCCGCACCATTCGCTTATGTATTTGCGAATGGTTTTTATGATACTAATCCAAGTTCTCTGTTTGCTTTCCAGAGATCAGATAACGTCCGTTTCGGTGTCGCAGGAAGAACATAGTCTTTATACTGGATGGAGATCTCCCGCAGGTAGTATCTTGCGCCGATATTGTACGAAGCAGAAAGATCACAGTTATACTGCTTTTCATTCCTAAAACAGCACACATTGTATGGCGTTGTCTTTGACACTTCCTTTCCCCGTTTAACTTCTCCGCTTCCATCAAATGCCAGCTTCGATGTTCCCCATGCACAGACATGACTGATCCGCATCCCAAGCTGATGCGCTTTATACTCC
>JAFWFE010000087.1 GCA_017512555.1 Solobacterium sp.
CAAAACTGAGAAACCTTTTTTTCCACTAAATCTCCATAACTGGCCATATGTGGTAAAAATTTGTGGTACGATTTGTGGTACGGTCTCAAAAATGGCTTATTTATGCGCTAATCTTCACGTGGTTTCATTGTCGGGAACAGTAATACATCCCTGATGGATTCCTGTTCTGTAAACAACATACACAGTCTGTCGATACCGTATCCGATACCACCTGCCGGAGGCATACCATACTCCAGAGCCTCAATGAAGTCCATGTCGATATCATTGGCTTCATCATTACCCAGTTCTCTCTCTTTTAACTGTTCGATGAAACGTTCATACTGATCGATCGGGTTATTCAGTTCAGTATACGCATTCGCGAATTCCTTACCGCCGATAAACAGTTCAAATCTGTCCACGAATCTCGGATCTTCAGGATTCTTCTTCGTTAACGGAGAGATCTCCAGCGGATGTCCGTACAGGAATGTCGGCTGGACAAGGGTCTCTTCCACATACTTCTCAAAGAACTTATTGATGATATGTCCGTACTGTTTTTCGTGTGCTTCCAGTTCGATTCCGTGCTCTGCCGCAAGCTTCAGACACTCTTCCGTATCCGTAATACTGCGGAAGTCGATGCCTGTCTTTTCCTTGATCGCATCGGTCATGGAGACTCTCTTCCATGGTCCTGTCAGGTCAATCTCATATCCGTTATACTGGTAGGTCATCTTACCGAATACTTCTTTAGCTATGGTCTGGTACATTCCTTCCGTCAGGTTCATCATTCCTTCCAGATCACTATATGCAAGATAAGCTTCCATCAGGGTAAACTCCGGATTGTGGTTGACATCCATACCTTCATTACGGAAGACTCTGCCGATTTCATATACCGCATCCATACCACCGACCAGTAATCTCTTTAACGGTAATTCCAGCGCGATACGCAGGTACATATCCATGTCCTGGGTGTTGTGATGCGTCACAAAAGGACGGGCACTGGCACCGGTCAACAGGGTGGAAAGGATCGGTGTTTCCACTTCCGTAAAGCCCTGGTTATCCATGTAATTGCGGATACAGCGGAGAATTGCCGGACGCAGGAAAGCGACTCTCTTGGAGTCTTCATTCATGATTAGATCGACATCTCTTCTTCTGAAACGTTCTTCTTTATCCGTCAGACCGTGGAACTTCTCCGGTAACGGACGCAGAGATTTTACCAGATGTGTATACTCTTGTACTTCGATGGATAATTCACCGGACTGTGTGCGGAATACCTTGCCTGCCACACCGATGATATCTCCGACATCACTGGCCTTGAACAGTTCATAGACTTCTTCCCCTACGACCTGTTTCTTGACGACGATCTGGATTTTCCCGCTCTTGTCCTGCAAGTGCATGAATCCGATCTTACCCATTCTGCGCTTGGACATGATTCTGCCTGCGACGCTTGTTTCCGCATGGAGTGCTTCCAGTTCTTCTACACTCTTATCTCCAAACTGCGCAAAGAGCTCTGACGCGAGATTCTTACGCGCATACGCATGTCCGAACGGGTCGATTCCCTGTTCTTTCAGCGCATTCATCTTGACACGTCTGGCTTCTTCCTGATCATTTAGTTTTCTTGTATTCTCTTCTGCCATATTTCCTCCCTGTAAATAAAAAGTCCTCTCCGTAGGGACGAGAACTTGTTCGTGGTACCACCCTGGTTCACAGTATTACTACTGCCTCATTTACTACGTTAACGCCGTATACGGCCTGCTCCCGGGTCTTTGCCGAAACATGACTTCTTCGCTTTTTCACACCACCCAAAAGCTCTCTGAGAAGACTTCATGAGTCCTGTCCCGTTCACCGCTGACGCTGACATTTTACCACGTTTTTTATGGTTTTCAACGATGAACGCTTGTACTATGATGGAAGTATGAAAAACTATACGAAAGAACAAATCTTTGTCTTACTCAAGTGTTGTCTCATCATCGGTTGTTCCCTGGGAATGATCAGTAACTGTATGGGAATCTTTTTTTCACCGATCTCCCAGTCTCTGGCGGTCAATACTGCGCAGGTATCCGTAATCTCTACGCTGGTCTCTCTGTTAAATGGATTCATGGCGCCTCTGTTTGTCAAGTTTGTACGGAAGTTCAGGATCCATACCCTGATGACCTTTGGCGTACTGCTGGATATTACAGCGCTGATTTCTATATCCTTTACCCGGAATATTTATCTGATGTATGTATTTGCGGCACTGGCAGGTATGGGTATTTCCTTTACTTCTTTCGTGCCTGCCACCATGGTTATGCGCAGTTGGTTCGGCGAGCGTAATGGTGTTCCCAACGGTATTATGATGAGTTTTACCGGGATTGCCGGAGCTGTTCTCAATCCGGTCATCTCCAGAATCATTACTGCTTACGGATGGACTAACGGTTTCCGGGTCATGGCTTTAATCCTGCTTGTATTATCTCTACCTTGTGCATTAACTATACGGATGAAGGAAGAAACTGTTGCTGCATCCTCAGGGAAACGGATTGCCTCTGTTACGGTGATTCCCATGAAGATGTATGTACTGCTATTTGCTTCCGTGATCTTTCTGTATATGAATGCCGGGATGAATGTGCATACTGCGTCCATGGGTGTCGAGGCAGGTCATTCCCTGCAATTCAGCGCCACACTGGTATCCTGTGTCATGATTGCGAATGTCGTATCCAAGCTGATTCTCGGTGCCCTGGCAGATCACATTTATCCGATCAAAGCTACCGCGATCGTTGTCAGTTTCAGTTTTATCGGTACGCTGATCCTGTTGTTCTTCCGCGGGAATGCCGCAGCTGCCGTCATCGGTGCCTTCCTGTACGGTTTTGTCTTTGCGGGTAATACTGTAGGAGTAACCATGACAACACAGGCTGTGGCCAAGGAAAGATACAGTGAAGTCTATTCCAGGCTCGCTATTGTCAATGCCCTTGCCTACGCCTTTACCGTAACCTTCCTGGGCTTCCTGAAAGACACTTCCGGAAGTTATTCTCTGCCTCTGATCTATATTCTTTGTTCGATCGCACTATCCATCCTGATCCTGTTACTCCTGCACAAGATGAAGATGGCAGGAAAGAGAGCGAGGTAGTATTTTCTCTGTATATCCGATACAATGAACCTGGAGGTAAACAAATATGGAAAACAAAATTGCTGTTGTTGCGATCATCGTAGAAAACCCGGATGTTGTTGCGGAACTGAATGAGATTCTTCATGAATTCTCCAATTCCATCATCGGACGTATGGGTATTCCTTACCGCGCAAAAAAACTATCTCTGATCAGTATCGCCCTGGATGCCCCAAAAGAGGTCATTGATGAACTGACCGGGAAATTATCCAAACTGGATCAGGTAACGGTACAGACCGCCTACTCACACGAATAAAAAGAGTAAGTTATACTTACTCCAGATATTTCACCACATGACCTTCTTGTAAGGTCTTTTTCATATCAATGATCCTCTGATTGGAAGATCCCCGGAAAAGCAGAGATATATTCTTCTTTGCCAGCACAAACGGGCCATCCACCAGCACATCCAGATACGACAACATCTCATCCGTATACTCCCCGTATCTTCTCTGTCCCGGCTGCAGATCTTTCTCATACACAAACCCCGTATAACTCCAGATATCTTTCTCCGGTAATTCCTTCCTTACTCTGTGCAGTAATTCTGTCAGTACCGGCTGGTTCTCCAGTTCAAACGGTTCTCCTCCAAGCAGAGTAAGGCCCTGGATATTCTCATCTCTCAGGTACTCGATGATCTCATCTTCGGTTTCTTTTGTGTAAGGCTGACCATAACAGAAATCCCAGGTCTCCGGCTGGAAACACCCTTCACAGGCATTGGTACAGCCGCTGACAAACAACGTTACCCGGACACCTTCGTCATCCGCAATATCATATCTTTTTATATTTCCGTAGTACATACGATTATCCTCTTGTACATATTATACAGGAGAGTTAAGACTTTGCTGCAAACATCTGTTCTCTTACACCGAGACTGCGTTTCAGCCATCCGCCCTGGAAATAATAACCCAGGAAAAGAATGCTGGTCACTGCCCAGGAAATCGGATAACAACGCAGGGTATCGAAGATGGTTGCTGCCGGATACATCAGGATCCAGACGATACGCAGTAAACCGATACCTAACGCGGTCATCAACATCGGGAAGAACGTATCCCCGCAGGCACGGATACTGGAGGACAAGACTTCCACAAATACAAACGTGAACCACAGAGGACAGATATACCGCAGGATTGCCAGGCCGATACGATTGACTTCCGCATCCGGAGTAAACAATCTCAGCAGCACAGGACCGCCGAAGTAGCAGATTCCGGTCATTACCCCGCAGATGATCAGGAACAAGATCGTTCCCTCCAGAATTCCTCTGCGCACACGCTTGATATTACCGGCACCGAAATTCTGCCCGGTAAATGTCAGTAACGATGTGCCCAAAGCACCGGAACTGTTCCAGAACAAGGCATCGATCTTACCGAAAGCTGTATAGGCAGCTACCGTATCTGTTCCGAAACTATTCACACCAGCCTGGATAAACAGATTCGATACACTGTACAGACAAGACTGTAAGCCGGAAGGCAGACCAATCAGGATGATCCTGCGTAATACCGCGCGGTCATAGTGAAGATTCTTCAGTTCAAAATGATAACTCTCATCGGTATTCCGCAATGTATATAACACAAACAGACAACTGATTAACTGGGAGAATAACGTAGCTGCGGCTACACCGGTCACCCCAAGACCCAGCAATGCCACAAACAAGATATCCAGGATAATATTCGTAATACAGGCAATGATCAGGAAGTACAGCGGACGTTTGGAGTCCCCGGCAGCCCTTAACACACCGGCACCGGTATTGTAGATCATTGTCGGAATCATCCCGATCATATAAATACGCATATACGTAAGAGATAACGGATAGATATCCGCAGGAACGTTCAGCAGGTGTAACATACCTCCGGCTCCGAAGATCCCCACAAACATCAGTAAAACACCCAGGAAGATCGCCAGGAACATCCCGGAATATACGCCCTTTTCCACACCGTCACGTTCACCGGAACCGTAATACTGCGCGATAACTACTGTAGCGCCGGAAGACAATCCCGTCACAAAACCAACCAGCAGATTGATCACTGTTCCGGTAGATCCGCCGACTGCCCCAAGTGCCTGTTTTCCGACAAAATTGCCGACAACAATCGTGTCTACCGTATTGTATAACTGCTGAAACAACGTTCCGAACAATACCGGGAAAAAGAACAGAAGGATCTGCTGCCATATCACACCATGTAATAAATCCGGTTTCACTTTCCTCATAAATGTACCTCTGTACAATGCGCTATCATAGCACCATTTCCGAGGCTTGTATCCAACATTTTTACCTGTAAAGGCTTACATGACAAAACATATATGAATCATGAAAAAACCCTGATCTGTATTCACAAATCAAGGTTTATCTTTACATACCAAACCAGTAAACAAACGTGGAAAATCAACGCCGCAGGCACACCGATACGGAAGAGCAGTTTCCTGGTCTTATGATGAAATATACGCATACTCGCAAGAGCTCCGACACCCCCGCCGATCAAGGCCAGCGCCAGTAATACTTTCTCCGGTATTCTCCAGAACTGATTCCGTGCCTTGTACTTATCTATGCCAAAACAGACAAACGCAAGCAGGTTTATACAGAGATAATATAGCCAAAGTTCCTGATTCATCTATAGGATTTCCAGCATATCCTGAGGATTCTCCGCCGCCTTGACATTTCCCTTCGCCAGTACGATCATACCGTTTTCGTCAATCAGGTACGTTGTCCGTACTACCCCGAAGGATTTCTTTCCGTACAGTGTCTTCTCTTTCCATACGTCATAGGCCTGGATCACTTCCTTCTCCGGATCAGAAAGAAGTGTAAACGGAAGACCATACTTCTCCTCAAACTTCTTGTGTGAAGCCACACTGTCCTTGGATACTCCCAGTACTACCGCACCCTTACTTTGGATCTGCGGATACCTTTCCGCAAACCCGCATGCCTGTTTCGTACATCCGGCAGTATTATCTTTCGGATAAAAGTACAGGATGACTTTCTTCCCGAGATAATCGTGTAATGAGTGTGCTGTTCCGTTCTGATCATATAGTGTAAAATCCGGCGCCTTGGTTCCTGTTTCCAACATAGTTCTATTCTCCGTTTCTATTGATTTCTTGATGTAATCGTATCTATTAACCAGAGACCTGTCTCCGTAAAATCATCCCTGGTATACTCTTTCAGTTTCAGACAATCCGCCCGCAATGACGCGCAGGCTTCTCCGGTCATGGAGAAGTTCCACATACAGTAACTGACATGATACTCCTCCAGAAGATCGATCCAGAGATCTGCTTCTTCGATATCTCTGGGGAACCCGCCGGAAGCGGCGCAGATACCGAATTCACTGACAAATACCGGCAATTTCTGCTTAAACGCGTTCTCCGCCATGTTTCGTATATCTTGTTTATGAGATGCCGAATAGAAATGCAGTGTATAGAGAAGATTATCGTATTCCAGCGGGTCTGCCAGTACCGAATTCAAGTCCTTAGACCAGTCAGGATTCCCGACAATGATCACCGCATCCGGATCATTCTTACGGATCACCGGGATCACGGTTTCCGCGTAACTCTTTACAGAAGCCCAATCGGTTTTATTCGGTTCATTACAGATTTCATACAACAGATGCTCTGCATCCTTGTATTCCGCGGACAGACGATCAAAGAACGTAACAGCTTCCTCCGCAAAACGATTCGGGTCTCCGTCTTCCAGAATATGCCAGTCAACGATCACATACATATCATTGTCTTTGGCGTATTGTATACCATTCTGGATATCCTTGTACAAGCGTTCCTTATCTCCTCCCGTACAATATCCAACAGTGCCAACCCCATAGGTATATAACGCCAGACGGATAACATTTACACCCATGAAATGCGAAATCTCATGATACGTGTCATTATTGATATACCGCTCCGATACCGAGATCCCCGTACCGGAGATTCCCCGCAACATGACTCCTTCTCCGTCTTTTCCGCACAACTGTCCGTCAATCACCTGAAGATGTCCGCGCGACGAAGGACGATCCTTCCCGTCAAAAGATTTTTTCTTCCCGGCACAGGAACACAACAGGAAGAGACACATCATGAATAACGTGATTTTACGCATAGTCATCTCCTTTGGAATCAACCGGTGATTTCCTTCTTCTCCGCAAGTCTACGCAGTGCTTCTGCCATCCTGTCCATGGCCGCAAACGCATCCTGATCCTCCCAGAAACACGCATAGATCAGACGCAGCCAGCCTTCTCCCTGCGCACCGAAGAAGTTCCCGGCATTGCAGTTGATCTTCGCTTCTTCAATCAGATACTGCACGATTTCCTGGGAACTGCCAAGTCTTGAGATATTGATCCACGCATAGAAACCCGCTTCCGGCATATCCATGGACACACCCGGAACAGAATTAAACAAATCGTACGCGTACTGACGACGTACGGCATACTTCCGGCGATATTCTTCAATGAAAGAATCATCCCGGAACGCAGGCATTACCGCCAACTGCGCCATCGTGCTGGCCGCACCCTGAATACTCACCGCTGACGCAAAGTACTTATCCATGATTACATCATCACAGTATGTCCAGCCAACCCGGAAACCGGATAATCCCATGCCTTTGGATACCGAACATACTGTTACCGTTCTTTCCCACATTCCCGGAATCTGCGCCATATTCACCATCTCATACTCCGGATATACCGTATCCTCAAATGCCTGATCAACAATACAGATCAGATCATGCCGAATACAGAGATCTGCCAGAGCCTGTAATTCTTCACGTGTGAAAGACGTACCGGTAGGATTATTCGGATTGGTCAGCACCACCATCTTTGTCTTTGTGGTAACCCTCTTCTCGTATTCCTCAATACGAAGATGCCAGCCATCCTCCGCGTATGTCGACACTGCCACCGGTATACCTCCCAGGATCTTCACATTCAAGGTATTGTTAGGATAACTGGGGTCGTGGATCAGCACTTCATCTCCCGGTTCGATCCACGGAAACATCGCAAATAACAGTCCGTTATCCGATCCTGGATTGATGATCAGATTCCTCCCGGGATCCAGTTTCAGACCACATTTCCGTTCAATTCTCTGCGCGATCAACTTCCGCAGTTCATCACTCCCGATCGGCATGAAATAGTGTGAGGATGTACCGCTTTGAATCACCTTCAAAGCTTCTTCAATCACTTCAGGAGGAGTAGACGGATCCGGTTTAAAAGGATCTGCCCAGCTCATCATGGCTACACCCTGTTCCTCCATCTTTCTCGCCACATCACCGACATCCGCTTTCTGCGCTGCTGAAAACAAGCCTCCGTCCAGTTCCGCAAATACCGGTTTCATTCTCTTGATTACCGACATAGTTCTACCTCTTTCCTGTATTGTACTATATACAGACAAAGGCTGTCCGAAACATAGACAGCCTTTCTTCTTTTTTCTATACGTTATTCCCTGAAGATCACAGATCAGATACCGAATAACTCCGCGGTCAGTTTCATCCGCTCCGCAATCTTTACCCCGAACGGACATCTTGTCTCACAACTCTGACATCCGATACAGGAAGACGCGGTATGCCCCAGGGCTTCATAGTGAGAACGTACACTGTCCGGAATCTGCGGTTGTTTCACCGCTAGATCATAGAACTTGTTTACCAAGGCGATATCAATCTCCATCGGGCATGGCTGACAATGACCACAATACGTACACTGACCATGATAGGAATGTAGCGGTGCGCCGGCAATTACGGACGCATAGTCTTTCTCTTCGTCTGTAGCAGTCTCATACGCCACGGCCGCATCCACCTGTTCCTTGGTGTCATACCCGCACATCACCGCGCATACTGCCGGTCTTGTCAGGGCATAGTGAATACACTGCACAGGCGTAAATGCGACCTTGAACGGTGATTCTTCCGCGTTGAATAACCTTCCCCCGAAGAATCCCTTCATGACCGTAATACCGACATCTCTTTCTTCACAGAAATGATACAGAGCTGCTCTTTCTTCATCGATCCCGCTCAAGGTATCCTCATATCCCTCAAACATCGTATCCAGGTTATCACTCGGTGGTTTCATATCAAACGCCGGGTTGATACTGAACAGGATCATCTCTATTTCATCTGTTTCCGCGGCCATTTTGGCTATCCTGGGATTATGTGTACTCAACCCGATATGACGGATGATACCCTTCTTCTTCAGATCACGTACATATTCGATATACTCTGTATTCATACAGGTATTCCAGTCTTCCAGAGAATCCACATAGTGAATCATACCGAGATCGATATACCCGCCGCCGATCCTCTGCAGAAGATCTTCAAATGCCGGAACGACATAATTCATATCTCTTGTACGCACATACTGACCGTTCTGCCAGGTGGAGCCGATATGTCCCTGGACATACCACTCATCTCGTACATCCGCGATGGCCTTACCGATAATATCCCGGGATTTGGGGTCGGCCATCCAGCAGTCAATGATATTGATTCCCTTCTCATGCGCATACCGTACAACTTCAATAGATTCCTGTTCATCATGACGTTCCAGCCATTCTCCGCCGAAACCTACTTCACTGACCATCAGTCCTGTCTTTCCCAATCTGCATTTTCTCATACTTATTCTCCGTTTCTTAGTTTAGCCTGCGCATAAAACAACAGGTTTTTCTACAATGATAATCTGTCTATATTTTTTACTGTAAATATTATATCCAATCATTTACTCTTCCAACAACTATATGAGAAGACCTGCTCTGAAGTGAACCCCTAAAGTTGGACCAACGAAAGGAGGTTCACTTTTAATTATGAAGTATACAAAGGAATTCAAACTGGAATGTATTCGAAAGCGGAAGGAAGGAATCCAAATAGAGACACCACCAGGCTACAAAAACAGAGAAGGTTTCATGAGACAGGTCAGAAAATGGGAAGTTGTCTATCGTTTCTTGGGAGAAGCTGGTCTTGAGCATGGAAGACCGACATTGGATATCGATCAGAGACAGGAACTGATCAAAAGAGTCGAAGCAGGAGAATCATATATCTCTGTCGCTTTGTCTCCTTTTGTATCTGCCTCTGTCAGCATCGTCTCATATTTTCTTGTCTGGATCTCCTGACGCATCCGGATCAGTTCTGCATTCTCGCCGATCTGCCGGATCCCCGCTTCCAGAAGAGACGCTGGCTGGTCAAACTGTTTTTCACTCATCAGGTTTTCCACTTCTCCGCGGAGCTCTCCGACATACGCATCAAACAGGTCATCGGCCTTGCCGGAAGCAGTCTCGTAATGTTCTGTGTCTGTCTCACTGACTTTGCGGTAGGCTTCGGCGGCTTCCAGGGAACTGCCCTTTTCCTCAAATGTCTTCGCTTCTGCATAGCTGTCCTTGGAACTTTTGATCTCTTTTCCAAGCTTGCTTACTTCCGGCAGATTGTTTACGACATGGAGTGTTTCGTTGATTTTCTGCACTGTCGTATAGGCATTGGTGAAGTCTTTCTCTGTAATCTTTCCTGACGCATACGCATCCAGCTTCTCCTGCATATATGTGTCGAGGAATTCCGCGCTGCTGTTCTCGGCGGTACTGTTGCCTTCCAGTTTTTCCTGGTAGATCTCGATTGCCTTCTGGTAATTGCCCTTTTTCGCATAAGAAAATATCCTTCTGAATCCTGTAGTGAACATATGATTTGTCATGATCAGGCGGCGGATCGCTGCCGGCATGGATGATAATACGGCTTTATGGGACAGAAGGCAAACAGATAATTTGTTACATTTTGGAAGAGTTTGCAAAAAAATTAATTATGTTAAATAAAACATAAAGTTAAGTGCTTTTGCTAAGGTGTATGATATTGTTCATGAATATATGTCTGACAAACGATACATTCCCGCCGATGATCGACGGCGTTGCGAATGCTGTGATGAACTATGCAAAGGAAATACATGCCGGTGGCAATTCCTGTACCGTTGCGGTGCCGTATTATCCGGGTGTAAAGGATGAATATTCCTTTCCAGTCATCAGATTTGATAGTTATGATACGACAGAACTGATTGGGTACCGTCTCGGTAATCCTTTGAGACCGGATGTATTGCAGAATCTGTCAAGAAATAACTTTGACCTGATCCATACACACTGCCCTTTTGCGTCCATGGTCTTGTCCAGGGAACTTAGAGGCATGATCCACAAACCTGTCATATTCACATATCACACGAAATATGACGTTGAGATCAAGCGCGCCATTCAAAACGATGTGCTTCAGAAAGCCGCCGCAGATCTGCTTGTAAACAACATCAGTGCATGTGATGAAGTCTGGGCTGTCAGCCACGGAGCAGGAGAAAACCTTAGGGCACTTGGTTATCAGGGGGATTATATCGTCATGCCCAATGGTGTGGATCTTGAAAGAGGAAGAGTACCGGAAGAAAGCCTTCATGCTTTAAAGGAGGCAAATGATATTCCGGAAGGAGTGCCTGTATACCTGTTTGTCGGCCGTATGATGTGGTATAAGGGCATTCGGATCATACTGGATGCCATGCAGATACTGAAAGAAAAACAGAAAGCCTTCTGTATGGTCTTTGTCGGCTCCGGCATGGAGAGCGAAGAGATCAAAGCATATGCAGAATCACACGGACTGACAGATGTATGCCGCTTTATCGGTCCTGTATATGATCGTGAAGAGATCCGTAGATGGTATTGTCTGGGAGATCTGATGCTGTTTCCTTCTTCGTTTGACACAAATGGTCTGGTCGTCAGGGAGGCGTCTGCCTGTTCCCTCGGTGCAGTCCTGATCAAAGAAAGCTGCTCGTCAGAAGGTGTAACAGACGGCAGAAACGGGATCCTGATCGAAGAAAGCGCAGAAGCTTTGGCTGAAGTATTGATGGACAATACCCTGACTACAGAAAAAATGCATGAGATTGGGGAACATGCCATGCGGGAGATCTATCTTTCCTGGGAGGACAGTGTCGCAAATGCGGTCAAGCGGTATGAGATCGTCATGGAAAAATGGGAACGGAATGAATATCCTGACAAACAGATCGTTGCCGATGACTTCCTGAGGTTCTTCCATGATGTGGATGAAATGCATCAGGGTATCCGGGAACATGCCATGACCCAATATCTGAAGCACCGTGAGAAGGTACGCTCAATCATTGACAGATATCTGTAACGAAAAAACAGATACGAAAGTGTCTGCTTATTCAAGAACATATTTTTATCCGTGCAAGCAGAGAAAACGTATGCCCCCTATTTATACGGACCATTACACATTAAAGAATCAGGCAGTTGTTGGAATGGATGAGGTAAGCATTACAACGATCACTCATAACAGTGGTGAAGATGAGGAAACGACCACCAACTGGGTCTCCGCCAAGATCGTGGTAAATGACAAGGATCATGCTGTCGACAGACAGATCGTCTCCGTAGGTGATGTTGTGACTTACAAGATCCCTTATCAGAACAGATCGTCAAATCCAAGATCCATCATGATCACGGATATTCTGCCGCAGGGTGTCCTGTATATGTCGGCATCAGACGGGTGGGAATGTGCAAAGCATTGTACATGGACAGACTGTCATTTGGGTCTTCGAAGCAGAACCGAAATCCGAAGGATATGTATGTGTAAAAGTAAAAGTCACTGACAAGCTTAAAGGCATGTCTTTCTCCAACAGTGCGATGATCGAAGTACAGGATACCGTTACCGGACAGGAGAAAAAGACCGTGACCAATCAGGTGACAAACTATGTGCTGGACGATGTCGTCAAACAGGCTCTTTCCTCCAACGGCAGAAAAGATCTGGCAGATGAAAAGATCAAGGGCGGTACTCAGCTGCTGTCAAGATCATGGTTGCGGATGGCACCCGAAGCCATTTCATTGTCGTTGCAGACAAAGTCATACTGGTAGGCCAGAATCGCTTCCGGATCATCCTTATGCTCTTCATACACCTTGATACCGCCATGCGGCAGGCTGAACGGATTGTGGCAGAACTCATACTTCTTGGCCTTGTCATCATATTCGAACATCGGGAAGTCGTTGATGATGCACAGTTCCAGCCTGTTCGGATCGATCAGACCGCACTTGCGGCCCAGTTCCGTCCGGATCAGGCCGGCATATTTCTGGGCCAGCTTGCGGCTGCGGTTGGCGATGAAGAACATGACGGAGTTGGCTTTCATGCCGAACTGTTCAATCAGATCCCGGCGTTCCCTGTCAGTCAGGAACTTGTCGATCGGGCCCTTGAGGCTGCCGTTTTCCAGCAGGGTCAGATAGCCGATGCCCAGCATGCCGATGGAGGAAGCGTATTCCACCACTTCATTGAACCAGGAGTTCGAGTTGGTACCGATGTCATCAACGACGATGACTTTGACAACGGACTTCTTGAACGGTCGGAATTCGGTGTCCTTCAGCACTTCGGAGGCGTCCCTGATCAGCAGCGGGTTGCGCAGATCCGGCTTGTCGGTGCTGTATGTTTCCATGGCATCGTTGTACTGGATGCGGCGGAACGGCCTCGGGGAAACTTCCTTGTCGGAGAACTTGGTGAAGATGTCATAGAAAATCTCTTCGCCGACTGCGAGTACATCGTCTTCCTCAACGAAACTCATTTCCAGGTCAAGCTGATAGAATTCCAGAGTCCGGTCAGCGCGGGCGTCTTCATCCCGGAAGCACGGAGCAATCTGGAAGTACTTTTCCAGTCCGCCGACCATGAGCAGCTCCTTATAGATCTGCGGGGCCTGCGGCAGGGCATAGAAACGGCCCTTGAAGAGCCGGGAAGGAACCACGAAGTCACGGGCGCCTTCCGGTGAAGAGGATGTCAGGATCGGTGTCTGTACTTCCGTAAAGCCCAGGTCATACATCTTATTACGGATGAAGTGCAGCACTTCCGCGCGCAGCTGCAGGTTGTCCATGACCTTCTTGTTGCGCATGTCCAAATAGCGTTACTTCAGCCGGACGTCTTCCTTGGTGTTCTTGCTGGTGAGGATTTCAAACGGCAGTTCGTTCTTTGACCTGCCCAGAACTTCGAGTTCATCCACGAGCAGTTCGATTTCACCGGTATGCAGCTTGACATTGAATGTTTCTTCCGACCGCCTGCGGATCGTGCCGGTTACCTTGACAACGCTTTCCTTGGCAATGCCGCGGAACATGCTGTCATCGTTGCTGACAACCTGGATTGTATCCGTATTGTCCCGCAGATCGAGAAACAGGACACCGCCATGGTCGCGGATCATCGCCACCAGCCGGACAGCGTCACGCGCTGTCCTACAAAAATGATGTCCAGATCCCTGCACTGATGTATGTGATAAATGTTCTTGTTCATGTTTTCCGCCTTCCTTGGTTGATATAAAAATACCCGTATATCCTGCATAAGGACGAATACGGGTATTCGTGGTGCCACCTTAATTTATTACTGCAAGCAGTAATCTCTTTTCTGCTCCTGATGAGAGCATAGCGGCAGATAACGGTCCGCATCCGGATCAGTCTACTGAGAACAAGTCCGTTCGGTGATCAGCTCCAGGGTGTTCTTTCTCTTTCCGTCCGACACCGGTTCACACTGTACCCGGCTCACTGTGAAATACACTGAAAGATACTTTTCCCCTTCAACGCATAATTAATTTACTATCTGCCTTCTTCTTTGTCAATGCGCTGCGGCTGCCGGTTCACAGGCGCTTTTTTTCAGTGAAAGTTCTTTTTATCATGACTGTTTTTATGATATCCA
>JAFWFE010000088.1 GCA_017512555.1 Solobacterium sp.
AGGCAATGCATGACTATATCCGTTACTTCAATAACGATCGTATCAAAGTCAGATTAAAAGGCCTGACCCCGATTGAATATCGGACTCAAGCCTTACTTACCGTTTAGAATTTAACCGTCCAACTTTTGGGGGTCACTTCATTTCCCGGGAGTTTTCATGTTTACTCTGTATTTCTTTTATAGATGACAGCGATACTCAGATCATCCGTTGTGTATTTCCGGAATAATTCCCGGATCGTTTCTTCCAGTTTCTGCGACACGATATCTTCCGTGTTCTCCGTGATCCACTGACGCATGATCTTTATGGCATTTGCGGGTATATGCATCACCGGATCATACAGTACCCGTTCCAGTCCGTCACTGGTCATCACCACGGTATCCACATTTTTCATTATTTCCCGGTAAATACGCAGGTGATTCTCCATCTCCGGTCCCGACAGGAAGTATGTCTGATTCGGTTCCGCGCCATGTTCAGGAAGACTGATGACTTCCGCCTCTTCACCAACCCCGAGAATGATCCCATCCCCGATATGCAGGATCAGGACCTGGTCTTCATACGCACCGAAAAACAGTAACGTACAATCTGCGGCCATTCCCGGATACATGCCTACAGCCTCGGTAGACAATTCACGTACATATGCTTTCAGCTGTGCATCATTCATCGCCAGCCAGTAATCTGCGCAGGTACAGAAATCTTCTGCCAGTGCCTGTGTTACCGCGGAACTGATATACTGCGAATTCTCCACTGACCCGGCGCCGTCCGCCAACACCGCGCATTCCGCACCGTTTTTCCTTTGAACACAGATTCTGTCCTGGCAGGGAATTCCCATCAGTTCATGACTCTCTCCTGCCGCATATGCCAAGGCAATCTTATATCTTGATTCCATAGGAGTCATCCTCCGCATCCGGTGCTGACATACTCATGGCTGCGGCCGACCTGGACAACATGGTAAAGAAGTTAGTGATCTCCATCGCATTCATGGTCTCCACTACACCGTTGGGTGCCAGCCTCTTCAGATCCTCTGTCTCACTGCCGTCACCTACACCGATACACTTTCCTTTCAGCTTGTGATCCCGGTACATCTGCTGAATGACCATCGCCGGTTCCGTAATATCCTCATCGGATTTCCCGTCACTGATGATGATCAGCCATGGATGAAACACACTGATTCCGATCTCTCTCCAGAATTCTCTGCGGTCGCTGATCTTCTTCACCGCGAATTCCACTGCTGTCTTCAGTGGTGTACCGCCGGACGGCACAATATCCGCAAACTTCACTTTCTGCACATTCGCAAAGTCCTGGATCACTTCCGCCCCATGATCGCCAAAGGTAATAAAGCATACATCCAGACTATCTCTGGCGTAGATATCTTCCCTGCCTGAACGCAGAAATGCACGAATACCGTCATTGACCATATCGATCTTACGGTTATCCATCATGGAATACGAAGCATCAATCAGGATACAAACCATCAGCTGCGGCGCATTCGTTGAAACAATATCACTTTCCAATATATTCATTAACTGTGTCATCGTTTATCCCATCTTTCTGCATTCTTTACAATAGAAATACTTTCCTGCTTTTCTTCTGCGGTCATAATAGCTGAATCTGTCGGTAAAGATCTTATGACACTTATGACATTCCATCTCCACCGGCTTCAGGCAATCCTCACACTGTACCCTTTCTTTCTTCATCGCTTTCATATAATCTTTGTAGTTATAAGAGAGAATCTTCCCGCAGTATGAACACGTCCTGGTATGTGTTTTCTCCTTACACTCAGGGCATACTTCTTCGTGATTCTTCGTTCCCCGGTTGACCAGATACGCTTCGTGGTAGTTATCCACGGTATAGGTTTTCTTACAGATCCGGCAGGTATGTGTCCGGGGAATCTCCTGATCCATCACCTCAGAGACCGGCCGGTATTTCAGGCTCCCGAACATTCCGTTACAGCGCGGACATAACATCGGCATATTTTTATTCTGAAAATCGCTATATCTCTCCTTCGGCATATTTGTCTCACTGCCGCACCATTCACAGATGAAGTCTGTATTAAACTCATGCGTCTGAGTATCCCAGTACTTATTCGGAATCAGTTCGGAAGTATAGTTCCCATTCAGGATATTTTTCATGTAGGAGTCCAGGTCTTCATTCCACTTCTGCAGTGACACAAAACCTTTCCCGGTAAATACCTCCACAAAGTCGTCCTTGACCTTTTTCAGGGTATTGTTCCAGATCATTCTCCCGGGACCGTCCGGTGTCTGCGCTCCGGAGGTATTCTCTGATCTGTAGGAGAAGTTATACGTACGCATCGCTTCGTCAATCGAAGTCATTCCCTTACCCTCAAACGGCGATCCGTTAAGCATCAGGATCTTGAATAACAGGGCTGCCACGGAGTACAGCTCGTCTTCTTCCGTCCGCAGGAATTCTCCGAAATGCGGATTATCCGTGCCCAGACGTTCATAGATCTGTGGATTCGTAAAGATCTTCACACCGACAGGACAGGGATAACCACCTGCCTGCATACTGTCACAGTCCACGATACGCACTTCCGGATCCTGGGCGGAATGGATATTGATCATGATGTTGTTGGGATTCACATCTCCCATCAGGATTCCTTTTTTATGCATACGCATGAAGATATCCGTAATTTTGATGCACAGCTTTACCAGGGCAAGACGGTCCCACTGCGGCAGTTTCTCCTTCTGCACTGCCTCTTTGGACAACTGCAGTACGGAATGGGTAAGATCTTCATACCCTTCTTCCAGTACAGGCATGAGATACCCGGTAAACTCCTGATCTTTTGTATACAAGAGCGCTTCCGGCCAACATAACTCCTCAATCTGCGGATCTAATTCCGTCATCATCGTCAGTTTATCTCTGCGGTTCTCCGTCAGGGACTTCTCATGATAGATCTTCGCAGCTGTACCGGGCAGATCTGTACGGTAGATGGTACCTTCACCACCCTCCGCGATCTTTTCCTTCAGGATCACCGGCTTATTTTTTTCCGTATATACACGATCGTGTAATCCCGGGTGTATCTTGACTGTCAGTACCTTCCCGGTTTCCGCCTTGATTGTCTGCGGATCAATAACTATTGTCTTTTTTACTGTCTCGGCGATAGTATCGATCTCTTCCTGGAGACCAACCGGCGATTCTGGTTCCGCAAAGGTTTCTTCCTGTTCGTCTTCACAGCGGTATACCGCAAATGGATACACCATCTCTCTGGCATCCCTGCGTACACCGAATTCATCCGCGACGATCATCAGAGGCAGTACGTTGGGCAGTCCCTCTTCCGCCAGACGTGCGGTAAACTCCCTGTCCTGGGTCAGGATCACAAAACGTTTTCCCGGATTCCTCTTTGCCAGGTAGATCAGATTCTCCTGCGCATTGACAAAATTCTTCTGTACAGGTCCATACGCCACACTGGAATTATGATGTAACAGGGACATCAGGTTTCTCGCCTGCATAGCCGTCTTTCCTGCAGGATCCGCAGGGTTCGTCTCCATCTGGTACAGTTCTGTCCTGGTCGCCCAGTCCACGAACAACTTTGCGCCGTTCTTCTTCAGCGCGGGAATCAATGTATACGGGATATACTTCAGTAAAGGCTGTGAAGTCCATACGGATTTATCCGCAAAGACGACCGCATTGGTAAAGATCTCCTGTTCCATTTCCCGGGTCAGATGACCGTTCCTGTATGCCGCAAGATGATCGAGTCTTGGCAGTACTTCCGCAGACTTCACCGTGTTCCGGACATGTCCTTCAAAACGCAGATCCCGGACTTCTTCACTGACCTTGTCCAGGCGCGCATAGATTTGTTCCAGTTGTCTGGATATTTCGTTATTTGCGTCTGTCTTCTCGAATTGCTGCAATATTGTCTCCTTGTCAGTCAGATAGATCATACCTTCATCAAAATCGGTATACCAGGATTCCCGCATGCCTTCCAGCTTCTCCACACTGAATCCGGGGATATCTTCTTTTAACTGTTCAAAAGATAAAGGTTCCCGCATCACTGTGGCCACCGCTGTATCGATCTCAGCGTATAGTTTACCGATCTCTCCGGTTACTGCCGGATGTTTGATCATTTCCGCAAGCTTGCGTATGTTTTCGATTCCTTCCAGAAATACATCTCTGGTCAGCTTTTCCCATGCGTCAGGAGTAAGATGCCCAACAAAATCATTACGTAATTCCCGGATCCTGATAGCCAGGTTTTTGGCACTCCCTCGATTTGTGATCTGACATGACGCAAAGAAAGGACTGCGGTATGGTTCTTTGATCTGTTCAATAAAGTTCATGGAAGCTGAGATATCCGCATGCCTGAACGCACGGACGAGGAA
Organism: Solobacterium sp.; assembly: GCA_017512555.1. GTDB lineage: Bacteria > Bacillota_I > Bacilli_A > Erysipelotrichales > Erysipelotrichaceae > Bulleidia. The sequence goes on from JAFWFE010000088.1 coordinate 4,335, forward strand.
ATCCTGAGGATCTTCTTCTTCCTGAAGACGCTGATCCAGCAGCCACATCAGTTTCGGGTTGGAATGGATATTCCGCAGACGCTTCTTGATGGTCTCCTTTGTTGTATTGTCATTGATATTCAATTCTCCTACGGATTTCAGTGCTTCCCGGAATTCCGGTGTGATCTTATCCACAAGAAAATCTCTTGCGAGCATGGGAGGGTAAGAAGTAACCTTGATCATCTCACGGATCAGCGGATCCAGCTGGTCTTTGAACTCAATAACGACAATGCTGAAAACAATATCCCGAAGCTGTTCCATACGTTTTCTCAGATTTTTTTCGTAATATTCTTTTTCTTTCTGACTTCCGTTATAGGTCATCTTCTCACCTCCTTTACGTTTTAATTCATTATTTCAGCCAGGACAGGAAATCCTTCTTTCTTGGCTGTTGACTGATCTGTGCGCGTACCTGATCAATTTCTGCCGTACAATCCAGTCCGTTCTGCGTTGCCAGTTCAAAGTAGTGCAGCGCCGCATCCAGGTCCTGCTGTACACGATTGTCACGGAAATACGTTGCCCCGAGGTTCTTCATCGCCATCGCGCATCCGGCATCCGCTGCCTTGGTATACCAATAGACCGCATTCTGGACATTTACCGGTACACCCTTGCCGGTGATAAAACATACCCCGTAATCGTTCATCGCGTCTGGTACACCGTTTCCTGCCGCAAGCTTCAGTAAGCGAAGTCCTTCCGAGAGATTCACCGGCACTCCTCTTCCTTCCATATACATGCCGGACAGGAAGTACGCAGCTTCCATATTTCCTGCCTGTACCGCTTTCTCATACCAGTTCCTTGCGATTGTCAAATCACGCGGGACTCCTAATCCGAGTTCATAGTATCTACCTATATTGCGCATAGCCATGGGTTCTCCGAGGTTTGCGGCTCTCCTGAACCATTCCACGGCTTTCCCATAGTTCCGGGGGATGTTTTCTCCGCGGTCATAGATAAAACCGATGTCGTTGGCGGCGTCTCCGTCTCCCAGTTCCGCTGCTTTCTGTAAATAGTAGATTGCCTGGCGGATATCCACAGGTACATATTTTCCATAACGGAAGATGTCTGCCAGATTCCTGCAGGCAGGAATACTGCCCTGTTTGGCTGCACGGATATACCACTGCATGGCTTTCTCCGGATCTGCCGGCATACCTTCTCCGTTCATGTACATATTCCCAATCTCGTTACCGGCACTCGCATTTCCGAGTTCCATGGCTTTTTCGTAATACTCCACGGCTTTCTGCGGATCCTGATTCACGTGGATGCCGTTCCTGCTGAACCTCGCCAGATTCCAGTAGGCATACATGTTGTTCTTTGAGGCCGCATCCTGAAAGAGGATATACGCGGTCTTCTCATCCTTTGGCAGGCCTTCGCCGTTTTCATACATCAGGGCCAGATCGTTGGTAGCGTTTGTATAATCCATGTCCGATGCCTGTCCCAGGTATTCCACAGCCATGCGGTAGTTCTGAGCTACACCCTTACCGTACCGGTAATACGTACCCAACATGTACATTCCGACCGGATCACCCAGTTCCGCGGCTTTGCGGAAGTATTCAAACGCATTGGCGTAGTCATTCATCCGGTCACGGATATCACCCAGACGTACCAGGATCTCCGTATTTTCCGGCGCTTCATCCAGGGTACGTAAATAGTATTGCTCTGCTTTGGCGTAATCCGGTGTCTGACCGTAACCCAGGAAATACAGGTCGCCCAGTTCTCTGGCCGCGCCTGCAACTTTGGCTTGATCAGCCAATTCCAGATATTCTCTGGCTTTATCTAAATCCCTGGGGAAATGACTGCCGTCACTGCGGGCAATCATCTTGCCTAATTGATATGCCGCAAGCTTATTTCCGAGAGAGATTGCTTCTTCGTACAGCTCAATCGCATGATTTACATTCATTCCAGAGTAATTCGACGCCCTGTACAGCATTGCCGTATTGTATAACGCAACACTTCTGTTCAGATTATCCGTACTGCATTCCACGGCTTTTTCCATATATTCCACCGCTTCGTCGAACATGTCGAAATCTACACAAGATACTCCCAGTTCAACCAACGCTGCCGGATTGCCCATCTTGGCTGCCTTGAGGAAATATTCCCCTGCCAGCGTGGGATCATCTGTGTGAATATAGTTTGACGCATACATCCAGCCAACACCGCATGTGCCCTGCGCATTGCCCAATTCGTCCGCACGTTTGAACAAACGGAACAGGGTATCGTAGATAGCCGTACCGGCGATATCCACAGATTCCGAATTATCTCTGTCCAGGTGATTGACCAGATCTCCGGCCTCCCAGCGCAGATCCAGGAATCTGTAATTGAAATTTCCCTGATTGTCTGTAATTTCCGCGCAAATCCCTTCAAGCAGACCTTGATAATCCACAAACTTGAATACTCTGCTCTCATCCAGTTTATCCGCAATATACATCAGGATATCCGCGTTTTTCATGGATACCAGTTTTGAAATACTCTCTTCTGTACTTAAGGAACGCACAAACACCTGTTCCTCTTCGGGAACGAAAAATTCTTCCAGACCGGGTGCCCACTGTTCTGCCAGGGAATATTTTACGGTTTCTATATCCGGGATCCTTCCGGTCTCGTCCGGCAGTCCCATAAGTCCAAGCTTATACCGGGCAAGTTCCTTAAGATCCGGATCCTTTTCATCTTCTTCGTTCAGACATCTCTGCAGGTAATCGATAGCCTCCAGACGGTTGTTTTCTTCCTGTCTTTCTGCGGCGAGTGTCAGTAAACCGTGGACACCGTTCATTTCTTTCCAGTGGTCCAGTACCTGTTTTGCCCTCTGGGGATCAGCCGGTGTACCAAAACCTTTTTCATAACATTCCGCGAGTTGAAGATAGCTGCCCATGTCATCCTCGGCGTCTGCCAGCTCTGCCGCATTCACAAAACACTGGAATGCCTGTTTCGCCTGTTCATCCATGGAATTCTTTGAAAGATTTCTGTGTATAATTCCTTTTGCGCACAAAAGACGATACAAATATTCCGCATATCCCGGAACATGCGCGTTCCTTTCCAGAAGTTTCCGGGCAGTCTCATACAGACCTAGCTTTTCCAATTTCCCGCTCTCGGTTTCATCGGTGTAGATCTCGCCCATAACGATTGCCGCGAAAGGATTCCCTGCCTGTACCTGTTCACGCAGATCCCGCAACATCATCTTGTCTGTTACTTCGTTTTCGTAATCCTGAAGCCACTGTTCTTCCTGGGAGTACGTTGCCGGAGATTCTTCCGGTTCTGCCGGTGTCTGCGGTACAGTGAGCGTCTGTGTTTCCCGGGAAAAGGAAAGCCAGTACGCCGCCTTATCCGGATCACGGTGTTCATCACTCATGTAATACTCATACAGGGCTTTGATTGCGCTCTCAGATCCATCCAGAGCTTCTTCTTCCAGTTCATCCAGGTTGATTATCTTTTCCATACGCAATTCCTCATTGTCAACTGTAATTGTATCATACGCACTCTTGTCCTGATTCTCTTCGGGCATCAGTTCTTCCGGGTTTTTCATGGTTTGTGTCATGTTTTTTTCTCCTTGTTTCGTTCACAAATGTATTAGACCACAAGCCTGCATACCTGTCCGGAAAAATCCGTGTATTATCGGAATGTGTTGTCTTCTCTTTTCCCCGCAGGGTTTATACCATACAATAGGAATGTAAAGATCCATGTATTATCTGTGTCCAAGAGGATCATGTAGTTCTATGAATATTATGAAATATACATCTGTGTACCCTGTTATTAATATGTTGAGGATTGATTATGAAATGTTATAAGATATTATTTGTTCTGTTATCACTGAGTATGATCTCTGCCTGTACGACAACCAGACCGGAGCCTTCTTCCACGCCTTCCGCAGAACCGGTTATGACCGAAGAGACGGTCTATGAGGATCCATACCCGGATGGTCTCAATAACAAACAAGATTTGTTCGCATATTTACAGGGTACGTGGGATTCCTGCTATCCGGCGATTCCTGAGGATCTTCCGGACCGGCAGCTGACTTTTGAGGATGACAAGGTCACGCTTACCCATGTCTATGCGGATGAATATGTCACCTCTTCCATGGATGTACGAAGTATGTTCGAAGAATGGACAGATATTCCGGACTTGTTGCACATCACCCCCGAAGAGACAAGTTCCGGGTTCTTACCGGATGGTTCTTCGCTGCCTGAGCAGGTAACTGCCTTCCAGGTATTGACCTCCCATGTGAATGGAAAAGATCTGCTGGCACTGCGGGAGATCGGCAACGGCGGTTCCCTGTACGCGGATGAAGGACTGAACTACAATGCCGCAACGTCAGACATGTTCTGGATCTTTGAACGCGCGGAGGAAGAGCTGCTTCAGCCGTCGGATACACAATACGCGGACATGCGGAATGTGGAAAAGGAATTTACCGCTTTCCTCTGGTCACAGGAAGGCAATACCTGTTACCTTCAGGAAGTAAACTCACAAGTTGTAAAAGAAGTGCTCTACGGTCCTGAAGTATATGTGGTTTACTATCGTTATCCTGCCGGCGGACATGCGCTTACGGCTGTTCCTTATGAGTATGCGGGCAACGCAGACAAGATCTCCTATGCCGGAGACGGACCATATCTGGTCAAGGTCCACACGGATCAAGACGGCAGGATCACAAGTATCGTCCGCCTGAATTATCTGATATACGGACGTTACCAGCCGGATATGTCTCTTCCCGCAGAAATCTCTTTCGTTGATCCGGAAGATCCCAATATCGCAGACTATCTGCACGCGGATGTGTCCGGCGAAGATGTCTCTTCGGATATCCTTCTGTATCCGCTGAAAAACATGAAAGACTTCAAGTTCAGTTCCTTATCCCTTACCGGTATGGATGCCTGGAACCAGCCGCAGTATTCTTCCGAAGATCTCTTCCTCATCGATGAACTACCTGCAGATACACCGTTAGCTGTCACGCTTACCTTTATCGGAGATCTGCCCGGCTACGGGTTCTCCTTTACCGATACAGACGGCAGAGAACGTCGTTTTGCGCTGTGGGTGAGCGGAGAAAACGGCTCGCTCCTTCTTGGCGAATACTGATTTCCCGGCAGAAATCACCCCGAAAAACTACCGGATCATTCCCGTAAATTACACTTGTAAAATAACCGAAGTAATTTTGTTGACTTTTAACTATAGCAAACTGTATTATATATAAGCATTTGTTCTTATATAAACGGAGGTGGCATGAATGAAAAGAACATACCAGCCGAGCAAAAGGAAAAACAAGTCAACACACGGCTTCAGAGCTCGTATGAGCACAGTCGGTGGACGTAAAGTCCTTGCCAGACGCAGGGCAAAAGGAAGAAAAGTACTTTCTGCTTAAAGAGAAGACCACCGCAGGGTGGTCTTTTTATTCCCTATGAAAAAAGTCAATCGTGTGCGTAAACCGCATGAATTCCAGTCACTGATCAAAACCGGTAAGAAACTGGCAAATCACAGCTTTGTCTTGTATTACGTTCCAAAGAAGGAAGAACAGGCCAGGATCGGCATCTCTCTTCCCCGCAAGATCGGAAATGCCGTACAGCGTAATAAATACAAGCGTCAGCTGCGGATGATGTGCCAGGAACTTGTCGACTTTTCACGTGCGCAGAAAGACCTGATCATCATTATCCGGTTCGGTTATCTGGAACACGATTACCGTACAAATAAAAATAACTTGGAAAAACTGTTGTTAAAAGCTAAAATGTAATAGTTCGTATCTATATATTAAGGAGAAATTATGAAGATTCCCGCAAATGTGAAGAAATTGGTGGTTCTCCTGCTGGCTCTTACACTGATCAGCACTGCCACCGGATGCCGTATGCCGATGAATGAAGACGGCACAATTAAACTGATAGAACTCGCAACGACGTTTAAAGAGACCATGGATACAGAGAGCTGGTTCGCGGCTCTGATCGTGTGGCCTATGGCGCAGTTCCTGAACCGTGTCACTCCGGTGATCGGTGTAGGCGGCGCAATCCTGTTACTGACTGTACTGGTGAACGGCGTATTGATGATCTTTACCATGAAATCACAGGTTGCACAGCAGCAGATGCAGCTGATTCAGCCTGAGCTGGATAAGATCAACCGTAAATACGAAGGTAAAACCGATGATGCGTCCCGTATGCGTCAGAGCAAGGAGATGCAGGATCTGTATGCCAAGTACAACATCAATCCCTTCGGAACGATCTTAATTACGTTTATCCAGTTCCCGATCATTATCGGTATGTACCATGCGGTACAGAGAGCTGCTGTAATCAAGAGTACTCCGTTCCTGGGCATGAACCTGAATACGACCCCCATGCAGGGAATCCGTGAAGGTCAGTATATGTACATCCTGCTGTTTATTATCATGGGTGTATCTCAGTATATTTCCATGCAGCTGCCGCAGTGGATGGCAAAAAAGAAAGCCAAGGAAGAAGCGGAAAAACATCATCGTCGTCCGGAAACCGTCAACCAGAACTCTCAAACACAGACCATGCAGTATTCCATGCTGATCATGATCCTCATGTTTGGTCTTATGTGGCCTGCAGCCATGAGCTTGTACTGGGCAATCCATTCATTGGTAACCATTGTTAAGACACTGCTTGTACAGAAATTGATTACCGACAAGCAGTAGTAGAAAGTAGGATGAACAGATGAAGAATTATACAGGAAAAAATCTGGAAGAAGCGCTGAAAATTGCCGCAGAAGATAAAGGCTGCACCGTGGAAGAACTGACTTACTTCGTTACGGAAGAGAAGAAAGGAATTCTTGGTATCGGTTCTTCTGTTTCTGTCGACGCATACTGCAGAGATGATATCAAAGAGTTTATCTTCGACTATCTCGGAAACTTCTTTACCGGGATCGACCAGGATCTGGAAGTAGCGATCGAAGAGAAGGACAACGGATACGTGGTACGCCTGAACGCGGAGAATAACGCGATTCTGATCGGTGAGATGGGTAAGACATTATCTGCCTTCAATACCGTGGTCAGAGGCGCTGTTAACAACGAATTCCGCCAGCGTGTGGATATCCTGATCGATGTAAACAACTACAAGGAAGACCGCTACCGCAAGATTACATCCATGGCGAAGAGAGTTGCCAAGCAGGTCCAGAGATCTCACGTGGACGCCGTCCTCGATCCGATGCCCAACGATGAAAGAAAGATCGTACACAAGACGCTGAACAACTGGCGCAACATCAAGACAGAGAGTGAAGGCGAAGGCGCCGACAGACATATCTGTATCAAGTACGCTGCGGACGAACGCAACAGTGAAGAATAAGACACTCCGGTGTCTTTTTCTTTGGTTTTGGGACGAAAATGACACGTTTTGCAGGAATGAGGAAAATTTTGGATTTTTGTGGAATATTGTTGGTAATTTTGTGCAAACGCTTTCAAAAAAGTGAGTTATTCGCGGTCATTCCACAACGAAAAAGTTATTCTTTTCCACAATTTGTGGAAAATGTGGAAAAGTGTAAATAATGGCTTAACCAAGCCTTTTTTTGATGTTGATAAAGTGGTGACCAAAAAACTTTCACAAACGTTTTTCCCCAGTTTTGCCGGTTTTCCACCATGTGTATAACTTTTCCACATTTTATAAACAATCAAAATTTGTTGAAAACTGTGGAAAACTCAATAATCTGCGTACTTAAGCCATCTTTTGAATTTTGTGCTTTGTGGACAAAAAAGTTTTCCACAATTTTGGTGATGACTTTTTGTTTTGAACGTGCTTGAATAGTCTTACATCACCTTTTATGTACAGGAGTTTTGCGTTATGAGCAGTAACCGTAGTCAATATTATACCAACGTCTGGGATCAGGTTCTTGACAACCTGCGTTCCCGTGAAAATATAGATTTCGAGGTCATCAATACCTTTTTTACGAATATTCAGATTTATGATCTCACCGATACCAAAGCCATTCTGGCTACTGACAATATCGTCACCAAGAGAATCTGTTCCGACTCTCTGGATCTGATCCAGGCCGCGTTCATTGAAGTATTACAGCTGGATGAACCAATCATCGTTGAACTGTATACCCAGTTTGAATTACCGGACAACGATAAGGATGAACTAAAAGAAGTCCAGATCAATATCAAAGAATTTGAATCCATGCCGATCCAGCCGGACCGCACCTTTGATAATTTCGTAGTCGGCGACTGTAACCGTGAAAGCCAGGTCGCTTCTTTTGCCTGCGCGCTCAAGCCCGGAGAATTCTACAATCCTTTATTTATCTACGGAAATTCCGGTCTGGGCAAGACTCATCTCCTGATGGCAATCGGCAACTACGTCAAAACTAACTATCCGGACAAGAAAGTCTATTATATTGAATCCCTGAAGTTTGTGGATAAAGTTGTCAAGGCGATCCAGAACAATCAGATCGACCAGTTCAAGCACTATATGTGCAATCAGGATTTACTGCTTGTGGACGACATCCAATTCCTTGCGGGCAAGGAGAAATCCCACGAGATCTTCTTCTCCGTATACAACGAACTTGTCAATAACCGCAAACAGATCTGTATTGCGTCCGACCGCCATCCCAAGGAAATCAAAGGTCTGGAAGACCGTCTGATCAGCCGTTTCAGCAGCGGTTTATCCGTAGGTATCGATTCTCCGGAGTTTGAGACATCTCTGGCAATACTGCGGATGAAGATCAAAAACAGCGGTAATGAAATCGAAGACGTAGACGAACGCGGACTAAACTATATCGCTTCCAATTTTTCCGGGAATATCCGTGACCTGGAAGGTGCCTGGAACCGGGTTCTCTTCTATGCCATCATGTTCCAGAAGAATAAGAACTACATCGAATTTGAAACGATCGTCAATGCCTTGAAAAACCAGGTCGTTGTCTCTGAAAAAGACGGTTTATCCTCAAAGAAGATCATCAAGTGTGTTGCGGACTACTACGGCCTGACACGTTCCCAGATCACCGGCAAGACCCGCACGAAGAACATATCCAATGCCAGACATATCTCCATCTATCTCTGCCGCAAGCTTCTGGATCTGCCTTATATGAAGATTGGAGAAGAATTCGGCAACCGTGATCATACGACAATTATCAGCGCCTGCAACAAAGTTGAAAAAGAAATCAAGAAAGATACCAACTTCCTGGCAGCGGTAAATGAGATTGAAAAACTGATCATGAGTTAAGTTTATCCACGCCATTCCACTTTTTAATCACATATTGAAGTGTTAAAATATACAGGTGGTTATCCCGTTTTCGAGAGTTTTCCACAATTTCCACAGGCTTAATAATAATTAAACCTGAAAAGAATATATATACCGGAGGTCATTCCCATGAATTTCAAAATCAATCGTAACAAGTTCTATAACTCCTTACAGATCGTCAGTCGTTCGGTTTCTCCGAATTCTCCGATTCCCGCATTGTGTGGTCTTCTGATCAATGCCGGAAAAGACAAACTTGTACTTACAGGAAGTAATTCGGATATTTCCATTCAGATGACATTATCCGGTACAGATGATCTTACTGTAATTGAAGAAGGTAAAATTGTCATAGACGCACGTTATCTTCTGGATATCGTAAAGAAGATCGATTCCGATGAAGTTTCCATTGAGATCATTGATGGAACATTGACACGTTTCTCCGGTGCCAAAGCAGAGTTCAAAATCAACGGATACCGTCCTTCAGACTACCCGAACATTGATTTCACCGCTCCGGAAACTTCGTTTACCCTGAATTCCAAGGATCTGAATACGATCATTACCAATACAGCTTTCGCTACCAGCAATAAGGAAACCAGACCTGTACTTACCGGTGTCAACCTCTTAAGTAACGGGATCTCCATTATCGCTACAGCGACAGACTCCTATCGTCTCGCAAAGAAGACCTTCCCGATCAACGTGGAACAGTTCAACGTAACCGTTCCCGCGAAGAGTCTGAATGAAATCAAGAATATCTTCTCCGGTAATGATGAAGATATCAAAATCAGTGTTAATACAAAGAAGATCCAGTTCTCCTCAGAGAATGTCATTGTACAGTCCAAATTACTGGAAGGCGGTTATCCGGAGACAGAAAGATTGATTCCCAAGGAATTCATCTATGACCTGGTGATCAACCGTCATTCTCTGATCAACGCAATCGACCGTACATCCTTCATCAAGACAGACAATATGTCCATTACCCGTTTACAGTTAAACAGTATCGATGATATTACGCTGTCCAGTAAATCCCAGGAGATTGGTGAATTCAAGGAAGATCTCACGGCAGTAAGTTATGAGGGCAATCCCCTGGATATCAGTTTCTCCGGGAATTATGTCATCGATGCCGCAAGAGCTCTGGATGCGGAAAATATCCGCGTACGGTTTAACGGTGATATGAAGCCGTTTGTGCTGACCAATGAATCTGAAGATCAGTCCATCCTGCAGCTGGTACTTCCGGTAAGAACCTACAATTAAAAATCAGCCCTGAAACAGCCTGTTCTGAGCGAAATATACAGCCGGACAGGCTTTTTATTTATTTGTTTATTTTTGACGAAAATACGGCCTGTTTTGTGGCTTTTCGGGTCTTTTTATTATATAATAAGGAAGACTCAGGGTAAAAAGATGAAGATAGATACAGAGTATATTACATTGCAGCAGTTTCTTAAACTCAGTGGAATTGCCGATACGGGAGGTCAGGCAAAGATCCTGGTAAAAGAACTGGAAATCAAGGTAAACGGAGAGAAGGAAAACCGCAGAGGCAGAAAACTATATCCCGGAGATCTGATCTGTGTATCGGGAAGAGAGTATGTCATTGAATGAAAATTCAGGAACTCAATCTCCGGAACTACCGGAACTATGATAAAGCATCTGTACGCTTTGAACCGGGAATGAATCTGATACTCGGAAATAACGCGCAGGGTAAAACAAATTTACTTGAGAGTCTTGTCTATCTGTCACTGACCAGGTCATTCCGGATCAATGAAGATGAAAAACTGATCCGTGACGGATGTGAATACGCAATGCTGGAATGTACAGCAGATAACCAGAGATTGAAGATCATCCTTCATCCGAAGGGAAAGAGTCTCTTCCTGAACAAGATACCGATCAGGAAAAGCAGTGAGTTTATCGGTAAACTGAATGTTGTCCTGTTTACTCCGGATGATCTGGGTATCTTCCAGGATAGTCCCAGAGAACGGAGAAAAGTAATCAACCAGGAGATTACGAAGATTTCTTCCCGGTATCTTACGGAACTGAATCAGTATATGAATCTTCTGAAGGACAGGAATCTGTTGTTAAAAAGAGAGAAACCGGATGAAGTCTATCTGGATACTCTGGATGAAAAGATGATCGAATTATCCGGTACGATCATTGAACAGAGAAAGAAGTTTATCGCCAAGATCAACGAAGTGATTGATGAAGAATTCCGGGGATTATCCGGGATGCAGGAAAAGATCGAAGTACGATATGAATCCTGTGTAAAGGAGAACACGAAAGAAGATCTCGCGGAGATGTACAGAAACAGCCGGCGGAGAGATCTGGAAACACATGTAACAGGTAATGGGATTCACCGGGAAGATATGACCTTCCTGATGAATGGAGAAAATGTGATCTATTGTGCCAGTCAGGGCCAGAAACGGATGATCATCCTGGCCTTTAAATTGGCTTTAATGAGATATATCGAAGAGATGACCGGACAGAAAGCGGTAGTACTGCTTGATGATGTATTCAGTGAACTGGATGCGGAAAAACAGAAGAGATTGATACAGAGGATCCGGAATACCGAACAATGTATCATCACGGCTGCAGGAATTCCGTCTTTCCTGAAAAGTGAAAATACGGCGATATATCTGGTAAATGACGGTGAAATCAGGAGAGCGGGGGCAGAGTATGAGTGAAAAAGAAATGATTGAACAAGAAGAGTGGACAGAGAAGGTTGAACATTCCTATCAGGATCAGGATATCCAGGTTCTGGATGGTCTGGAAGCTGTCCGTAAGAGACCTGGTATGTATATTGCGTCCACATCCGCCAAAGGTCTTCACCATCTGGTATGGGAAATCGTAGACAACGGTATTGATGAAGCCATGGCTGGTTATGCGACAACCGTAAAGGTTGCGGTGGATAAAGATAACATCATCACCGTGGAAGATGACGGCCGTGGTATGCCGGTAGGAACCAACGATAAGACTAACAAGTCAACGATTGAGACGATCTTTACCGTACTTCATGCGGGCGGTAAATTCGGCGGCGGCGCGTACAAGGTATCCGGCGGTCTGCACGGTGTCGGTGCTTCTGTCGTCAATGCGTTAAGTGAATGGCTGGAAGTTACCGTATTCCATGAAGGTAAGATGTATTTCGTGCGCTTTGAGAACGGCGGACACGCGGTAGAACCGTTAAAAGTCATCGGTGAATGTGATAAGAACAGACATGGGTCACTGATCCGCTTTAAGGCAGATCCGACGATCTTTACGGAAACCACGGTCTATGATTATGAGACTCTGAGAGATCGTCTGCGTCAGCTGGCGTTCCTGAACAAGGGAATCCGGATCATCTTTACGGATGAACGTATTGAGGATGAAGAAAAGAAAACTCATGAATTCTACTATGACGGTGGTCTGAAAGAATATGTGAAGTTCCTGAACAAGAATCGTTCGGTTGTCCATCCGGAGATTATTTACTGTGAGGGTCATATCGACGGCATCAAGGCAGAAGTAGCCATGCAGTACAATGACGGCTACAGTCCGAGTGTCTATACGTTCTGTAATAACATCAACACGGCGGAAGGCGGTACGCATGAGGAAGGTTTCCGCATGGCTCTGAACCGTGTGATAAACAAGTATGCCAGGGCAAATGGTTTCCTTAAAGAGAAAGATGAGAATCTGACTTCGGATGACTGTAAGGAAGGTATTGTCGCAATCATCAGCGTCAAGCATCCGGATCCGCAGTATGAAGGACAAACAAAGACTAAGCTTGGTAATTCGGAAGTACGTAAGATCGTTTCTGAGATCTTTGGTACCCAGCTGGAAAAATTCCTGATGGAAAATCCGGATCAAGCCAAGATCATCATGGAGAAGTGTTTACAGGCTTCCAGAGCGCGTCTTGCGGCAAAGAAAGCACGTGAGGCCACCAGACGTAAGAGTCCTCTGGAAATCGGTTCTCTGCCCGGAAAACTGGCGGATTGTTCAAGTAAAGATGCGTCGATCTGCGAAATCTACATCGTCGAGGGTGATTCCGCAGGAGGCAGCGCAAAATTAGGCCGTGACAGCCACTATCAGGCGATTCTCCCGCTTCGTGGTAAGATCCTGAATGTGGAGAAATCCCGCCAGCACAAAGTCTTTGAGAACGCTGAGATCCGTTCCATGATCACAGCCTTCGGCTGCGGTGTCATGGAAGAAACCGATACCGCAAAATTACGTTACCACAAGATCGTGATCATGACCGATGCGGACGTTGACGGCGCTCATATCCGGACGTTGTTACTGACCTTCTTCTATCGTTATCTGCGTCCGATCGTGGAACAGGGATATGTTTATATAGCCCAGCCGCCTCTGTACAAGGTACAGAAAGGTAACTCGGTGAGATATGCCTATACCGACAGACAGCTGGATGAAGTCCGTAAGGAAATGGGCGGTAATCTCAGTATTCAGCGATATAAGGGCTTAGGTGAAATGGATGCGGACCAGTTGTGGGAAACCACCATGGATCCGAAGAACAGAACACTGATCCGGGTCAATGTCTCTGACGCGGAAGCTGCCGATCAGGCATTCAGTATGCTGATGGGTGAAGAAGTAGAACCCAGAAAGAACTTTATTATTGAGAATGCGCACTTTGTGCAGAATCTGGATATTTAACGGGAGGTTATTATGGCTGAAGATTTCATGGAATTTGATGAAGAAAATTTTGACCCGGGAAATATTACAGAAACAGAATTGACAAGGGAGATCCGGCGTGACTTCCTGGATTATTCCATGTCGGTTATCGTTGCCAGGGCCCTTCCTGACGTCAGGGATGGTCTGAAACCTGTACAGAGAAGAATTCTCTACGCGATGAATGAGATGGGGAATACCCCGGATAAACCGTATCGTAAATCGGCACGTATTGTCGGTGATACGATGGGTAAATATCATCCTCACGGTGACTCTTCCATTTACGGTGCCCTGGTATATATGGCGCAGTCCTGGAATATGCGTACAGTGCTGGTTGACGGACATGGTAACTTTGGTTCAATGGACGGGGACGGCGCAGCCGCTATGCGTTATACCGAAGCCAGAATGTCCAAGATTGCGGCAGAGATGGTGCGTGATCTGGAAAAAGATACCGTGGACATGGTGGATAACTATGACGGTGAAGAAAAAGAACCGAGTATTCTTCCGGCACGTTTTCCAAACCTGATCGTCAATGGTTCTACAGGGATTGCGGTCGGTATGGCGACCAATGTGGCTCCGCACAATCTTGGTGAAACAATTGACGGGGTGATTGCCGTGATGAAGAATCCGGAGATCACGGCTGTTGATCTGATGCAGTATATCAAGGGTCCGGATTTCCCCACCGGCGCATTTATTCTCGGCAGATCCGGTATTCGTTCCGCATTTGAAACCGGACGCGGTACGATTGTCATGCGGTCCAAGACCAGGATCGAAGACATGGAGAACGGTAAGAAGAGAATCGTTGTCTACGAAATTCCGTACATGGTCAATAAGTCCGGCCTGGTGGAAAAGATTGCTGCCCTGGCCAGAGAGAAACAGATTGAAGGCATTACAGAATTACGTGATGAGTCCAACATGAACGGTATCCGTATCGTTATGGAACTGCGTAAGGATGTACAGCCGGAAGTCATTCTCAACCAGCTGTATCGTTTATCTCCGATGCAGTCGAATTTCTCCGTAAATAACGTCGTATTGATCGATGGCGCCCCAAGACTTGCGAGTATGAAGGATATGCTCCAGGGATATATCGAGCACCAGAGAAACGTAATTGTACGCCGTACGCAGTATGATCTGAACAGAGCGGAAGCCAGAGCGCATATTCTTGAAGGTCTGCGTATCGCTGTCGACCGCATGGATGAGATCCTGCATACGATCCGTTCTTCCAGAGACGCCAATGAAGCGATGCCGAGATTAATGGAAGGCTTTGATCTGGATGAGATCCAGGCAAAAGCAATCCTGGATATGCAGTTCCGTCGTCTGACCGGTCTGGAAAGAGAAAGAATTGAACGTGAATATCAGGAATTACTGATCAAGATTGCGGATTACAAGGATATCCTGGCCAATCCTGTACGTGTGGAACAGATCATCCAGGATGAACTGACAGAGATCAAAAACAAGTATGGCACACCGCGCAGAAGCGAAATTGTGGATGCGGATGCGGATATGGAAGATGAAGACCTGATTCCTGTGGAACATGTCATCATCACTATCTCTGAGAATGGTTATATCAAGCGTCTGCCGTCCGATACCTATCGTGTGCAGAACCGCGGAGGCCGTGGTATCAAGGGTATGTCCCTGAACGATGATGATGTCATTGACCAGTCGGTAAACATGTCCACACACGATCATCTGCTTGTCTTCTCCAGCATGGGCAGAGTCTACCGGATCAAGGGTTATAACGTACCGTCCTATGGAAGAACTTCCAAGGGTATTCCGGTAGTGAATCTCTTACAATTCTCGAAAGACGAGAAAGTCAAAGCCCTGGTACCTTACGGTAAGGAAGACAGCGCGGAATACTTGTTCTTTGTGACAAAGAACGGTGTTGTCAAGCGTGTACCAATCAAGGAATTTGAGAATATCCAGCGTAACGGCAAGATTGCGATCGGCTTACGGGATGACGATGAACTGGCCTTTGTCAAAGGCACGAAGGGTGATGAAGAAATTATCATCGCGGCATCCAACGGTAAGGCGATCCGCTTCAACGAAGAGAATATCCGTCCGAGCGGAAGAACCGCAATGGGTGTCAAGGGTATCAATACCGACGGCGGTAAGGTCGTAGGTTGTGCTGTAAGCTCCGAAGGAGAACTGATCCTCACAATTACCGAAAAGGGTTATGGTAAGAAGACACCTCTGGAAGATTACCGTGTAACCAACCGCGGTGCCAAGGGTGTCAAGACTCTGAGTATTACCGAGAAGACCGGTGGTTTGGTCTGCCTGAAAGCGATCCACGGTGACGAAGACTGCATGATCATGACCGATGATGGTGTCATGATCCGGATCTCCCTGAGCCAGGTATCCACCTTCGGCCGAGGAGCACAGGGTGTACGTGTCATCAAGGTCGATGACGACAAGAAAGTCTCTGCAGTCACGGTTGTTGATCCGATCCCCGAAGAACCGGAGGAAGAACCCGGAGAGCCGGAAGTAAACGAACCGGAAACGGATACTACAGAAAAAACTGCTGAATAACAAGAAAGGATCTGTTCATTGAACAGATCCTTTACTATCTACTCCTCTGTATCCTCCGGGATATATTCCAGAATATCCCCGGGCTGACAATGTAATGCGTCACAGATCGCTTCGAGTGTTGAGAACCGGATGGCACTGATCTTTCCGGTTTTCATTTTGGATAGATTGACGTTGGTTACTCCTACTTTTTCGGATAACTCTTTCAGACTGATTTTACGGTCAGCCATAACCCGGTCCAAGCGTAATATGATTCTGCCCATACCATCACCTCACAGTGTTTCATCCGATTCCTGCTGGAGCTGTGCGCCGTAACGGAAGATATAGGACAAGAGGAAGAGCACAAAGGCAAGTACGATGAAGTTCAAGTCAAAAGAAGCGTTATACGTCCAGCCGGTCACCTGGTCCATATTGAAGATCTTTGTAAAATCATAGGCTTCCCAGAGAAAGCCGCTGGAGAAGGATTCCAATGCAACACTTAGAATACCGCCGGCAATGACGAGCCAGCCGAGCTTCTTCAAGTTTGCCGGAATATCTGTGTCGAATGGTCTCCCCTCCTTCATCGGTTTCAGGATCCTGCGTACGGTACGGATGCCGGCAATGAATACAGCCATGGTTACCATCGCAGCAGCAGCTGTCGCAAGGAACCACCTGCACAGTGCTTTGTAATCCTGAACCACAAGATCCTTTACGGCTATGCTCAGATTCCCAACACTGACAGTCTGAGAAAAGTTGACGAAGGAAGGTCTCATCTGAGAATTCATTGTGATGAATACCAGAACACTTCCGACGATAAGCAGAACCATCCCTGCATTGAGGATGATTCCGACAATCTTCGCAAACGTATCCAATCCTTTTGCAGTTTTGATCATTTTGTTTTCATTCATGTTTATTTACCTCCAATATTATCGTTTATCGTTAATTACATACTACACCTGTTTTCATGCTTGTCAACAATTAATTATCGAAAAACGATAAAAATATATCGTAAAAGAAAAACACAGAGATTTCTCCGTGTTTTATGGATGATTCTGACTCAGAAGTTACTTTAGAAATTCACACCGCCGACCAGAATGATATTCGCGTAGGAAATCGTCTCCCCGGTGCGGACAACGCACTTCGCATTCTTCGTCAGTTCCTTGAATTTCTCATGCGGAACTTTTGCGGTCTGTTCCGGTGTGTACCGCTTTGCCAGTTCTGCCGCAAGCCCCGGACTCTTTTCATCGATCTCCGAAGCCAGAATCACCGATTCTACGACTAATTCTTCACGTACCGCGTCAAGCACATCCAGAAATCCGGGAAGACCTGCACGTACAGAAAGGTCAATGGTTTTTACTCCTTTGGGAATCGGCAGTCCGCAATCCGCAATCACCAGATATTCTGTATGACCAAGACCTGCGACTTCCGCAATCAGTTCCTTGTTTAACAATCTGTCTCTTTTCATATCTATCTCCCTGTTATACATTTCCGAGCCGTACATCATGCAGATATACGGAGGCTGTTTTCTGTAATCTCCGCAGCACTTCCACATCCGTAGGCGGCAGAGTGTAGTGATACCTTGGAAAATACCGTGTCAGGTGAAGAATAATATCTTTATCCAGAGATGCCAGCCATTCTACCTCCTGCCGGATAAACTCTTCGCTGTCATTCTTCTCCGGAACCACCAGGGTTGTGATTTCCACATGGCAGTGCTTTGCGGCATAGGCGATCGTCTGTTTCACGGTATCGTAATCCCCATGGAGTTCCCGGTAAAACTCACGGTCACCTTTCAGGTCAATATTCATCGCGTCAATATACGGCACCAGACGTTCCAGCACAGGAAGATTCACACATCCGTTGGTCACCAGCACGATCTTCTTTCCTGAACCGGACAAATACTCCGCAGTATCCCGGATATATTCCCATCCGATCAACGGTTCATTGTAAGTAAAGGCCAGACCAATACTCTCCGGGTGCGCCATGGTCAGTTCCGCAAGTTCCCGGGGAGAGATCTCTCTGTACCAGGATTCATCTTCCCCATGCATGGATATTTCGTGATTCTGACAAAACGGACAAGCCAGATTACAGCCGAAGCTTCCTGCGGAAAGAATCAGAGAACCCGGATAAAACCCTGCCAGGGGTTTCTTCTCGATCGGGTCTATGGCCAGAGAAGTGATCTTCCCGTAATTGATACACTGATTATTTCCTTGGAAATTTTTTCTGGCTTTACAGAACCCTGTCTGTCCTTCCCGGAGATGACAGGCATGCGGGCATACATCACAGACGATCTCAGACATGTCGTACAACCTCAAATCTCTCCAGGACAAGATCATCATCGTATGGATCGATCTGTCCCTTACGGCAGGCAATGGAGACTTGTTCATCCACGGTGTCCACACCCTCCAGATCCGGTAATAATAATCCTCTGTTCCTTCCGCAGGTACAGATCACACCGTAACGTTTCGGATCCAGATAGGACTTATCCGGAATCACTTCCGGTTTGCCCAGCACATCCACGCTGATTTCAAGATATGGTAACTCTGAAGGCTCTATTGCCGGAAAACGGGGATCACGCGAACAGGCGCTGACCGCGTTCCGGATGATCTCCATGGCCAGAGAAGACTGTACCGGTTCGATCGTACCGATACATCCCCGAAGTTCTCCATCCTTGTGTATGGACACAAACGCTCCTGCCTGTGTCTCATACAACTCTTCCGGAAGACTCTCCGGCACCCGCATGACTTTTCCGTAGTTGACATAGGATTCCACAGAACTGCGCGCCAGACGTACATAAGCGTCACTCTGTTCACGCTGTGCCTGTATGCGGAGACGTTCCTGTTGTTCATACTGTTCCAGGTAATTTCTGGTTTCATCCTGTCTGCAGATCTCGTAGGTCACGATACCATAACCTACCCCAAAGGTAGACTCATGGGATAAAACATGCGGAACTACAGAAGTACGATCCAGGATCCCTGCCAAAATCACAAACGCGCGGTGTCCGCACTCCATGGATTGATTCAAAAACTCCGGAGAATACGTAAACAGTTCTGCAAAGGTAGCGGTACCCATGGTCTCCATGATCCTGCGGTCATATTCCGGACCCTCAGGACGATATCCATAGGGGCCATCCTCTTTCTGGCAATGCGCGAGGTCACCACTGGCAATCACCGCAACACGCCGGTTCAACAACTCCGCGGTCTCCCTGATCTTCTGTCCCAGCTGATAGTGCAGGGAAAGAGGAAGACCACTCAAACCGATACGCACAAGCTTATATCCGGTATACACCTGATCCAGGAAATACAGGGGAACCATTGTCCCATGGTCCAGTTCCGGTTCACGATCATACTCCGTACCTCCGGGAAAGCCCAGATCACGCAGACTGTGCGTCAGGGCATCAGTAAACTCTTCGTCATACTCTTTATGAAACGATACTTTACGGGCACGGAAACGCCCCATATCCCCATACGCATCCTTTCCGGCAGAGATATTGAAGTAATCCCTGTACATCAACGCATGCGGAGATAATACGATCACTGTCTCCGGTTGGGAATCCCGGATTACAGACATGGCTTCCCTGTACGCCTGAAGTGTGGCAGATATCTTGTTTTCCTCTCCGTGACCTACTTCTTTCAAGGCAATCGGCGGATGCGGAACCATTACAGCACTGACAATCATAGGAGAACCTCCTTACACTGCCATTGTATTACACAAAGGAAACGAATGTGTTATCCCTAAAAGAAAATATGAGTCTATAATAGTAAATATGAACAATTAAGACAGGAAGTAATAATTATGCCTACTATGCCTAAATTGACCAACTTAGAATATTATCAGATGATTCAAGCTGTACTTTTAGTCATTGGTTTGTGGAAACTCATGGAGAAGTGCGGAGAAAAAGGATACTACGCGCTGATCCCGGGTTACCGGTACTACAAGCTTGGTGAGATCGCCGGCAGAGAAAGAGACGGTATCGCCTGTTTTGTGTTTGAAATTGCCCGGTTCTTACTGCGGGTCGCCTATCCGGTGATTCCCGATGAATCCAGTCCGGAATTCTTTGTGGCACTGATCATCCTGGCAGTTATGCTTATCCTGGTCATCTACCAGATCCGTGTAATCTCCGGATTATGTTTTACGTTTAACCGCAGAAAATGGTGGATCGTTGTCTGGTTATTCTTTGACTGGTTAATGTTCATGATCTGGGGTTTCTTCAAGCAATTCCAGCCGGTAAACAGAGGTGTAGATGATGACGATAACCTTCTGGCAGGTACGAAGCCGTTCCATGTACAGTATGGCTCTCAGGATGAGACAGCCGATACCGGACTTCAGGTACAACTCAAGGAACGTACAGTCAATGACTTCGGTAAGAAACGTTATCTGTTAAAGGATATCTACTTTACGATTCCGGTGAATTCCCTGGTTCTTCTGCTTGGAGGTTCCGGATCCGGCAAGACAACCCTGGTCAATGCTGTCATCGGTTATGAAAAGGCAAACGCGGTCATCCGCCTGAACGGTGAAAATGTCTATGAGAATTATGACCAGATGAAATACAAGATCGGGTTTGTGCCTCAGCAGGACCTGCTCAGACAAACCGATACGGTATACAATACCCTGCACGATGCCGCAAAACTCCGTCTACCTGTACAGGTATCCCGCAGAAAATCCAAAGAACGTATTCAGGAAGTCATGGATGTCCTGGGACTTACCGCAGGTAAATCCGGCCTGGTATCCAAGAAATCCGGAGGTCAGAAGAAGAGGATCTCCATTGGTATGGAACTGATCTCAGATCCGGACCTGTTTATCCTGGATGAACCGGATTCCGGTCTGGATGGAGTTATCGCCAGAGAATTATTTGAAAAACTCCATGACATTGCCCATCAGGGAAACGTTGTCATCACGATCACGCATACACCGGACAGAGTCGCAGACCTGTTTGACAAGGTCATTGTCCTGGCAAGAGATTCCGGAAGAGTCGGCAGACTGGCATTCTACGGCTCACCGGATGAAGCACGTAAATTCTTCGGCAAGGACACGATGGAACAAATCGTCATGGCTGTAAACAAGAAAGAAGAAGGCGGCGAAGGCAGAGCGGATGAATTCATCGCGAAATACGCAGAACTGCAGGCCGGCCAGCTGACACAAGCAGAACCACAAGAAACGGAGATCACAGAAGATGAGCAGTAAACTGAGATATCGCGGCAGAATTGCTCAGATCGGTATCTATCTGGGCAAATTATTCCGCATGTTTATATACCAGAATGACTGGAAAGTACTTCCCATGGCAGCGCTGATTGCCGGACTTGTGACATTTGCGGTAGGCAATAATATCTTCAAGACGCAGGAAGGTACACTCAGCGGGTGTTTCTCCCTTGTCTGTGTCTGTGTGTGGAACGGGTTTTTCAATTCGATCCAGGTCGTATGCCGGGAAAGACCAATCATCAAGCGTGAGCACCGCGCAGGTATGCATATTTCGTCGTATCTTGCGGCACACATGATCTATCAGATGTTCCTGTGTGTGTTACAGACAGCGATCCTGATCGGTGTATGTCGTATGGCAAACATGCAGTTCCCCGAAAAAGGACTGGTGACCGGGAATTTCACCATCGATCTGGCAATCTCGTTATTCCTGATTACTTACGTATCGGATATCCTGTCTCTGGCAATCTCCTGTCTTGTGCATAATACCACTACAGCCATGACCGTCATGCCGTTCATGTTGATCTTCCAGCTGATCTTCTCCGGCGGTCTGATTCCTCTGGAGGGTTTCGCACAGAAACTGACCAACCTGACGATCACAAAGTGGGGTTTAAACAATCTATGTACACTGGGTGACTACAACTCCCAGGGTATGGTTACCCTGTGGAATACGGTCTGGAAATTCCGTGAGATGGAAATCGAAGGCACTAAGCCGATCAAGCTCTTTACGGATGAGATCCTGCGTAAGAATATGCTGGATCAGGTACTTCTGGATTCCGGTAAGTATAACACGGTAGCGGATTATACATACGCTCCCGCAACGATTTATACCTGCTGGCGGAATATGGTGATCATCATGGTAATTGCGGCAGTAGTCTCCGTACTCCTGCTGAAATCGGTGGATAAGGACAGACGTTAGGATATTGACGAAATTCGTACGTATCACGTAGTATAAATATAAATTCTGAGAACGAAAGAGTATTACAGTATGAAAACACAGCGAACCGGGGATGGTGTAAGCCCGGCAGGTAATACTGTGAGAAGCGCATTCGGGAGAAGGATATCTGAACATCAGTAGGATATCCCGTGATCCGCGTTAAGGAAAGAGTGGCCGGTATACGGCAAATAGAGTGGCACCGCGGTAATTATCGTCTCTTCATGAGACGTTTTTTATTTAGTGAGGAGGATGAACATGAACACAACATTCCAATACGATCATTACTATCTCTACGAAGAACTCAAGTCAAATCTGGAATACTTTGCGCAGAAATATCCGGATCTTTGTGATGTGGAAGTATTATGCGTCACAGAGAAAGGATTAAACCAGTATGCGGTAACCCTGACCAACAAGAAGACCGGGGATGCCCTGTCCAAACCTGGTTATTACATGGACGGTAATATCCATGCCGGAGAAGTCACCGCCTCCATGACCTGCATGTACCTGGTAGACTGGCTGTTAACAGAATACGGACAAAACCCGGAAATCACGAAGTTACTGGATACGGAGACGATCTACGTACTGCCGAGAATCTCTCCGGACGGCGCCGAGAGCTACCTGACAACCCCGAACTTCATGTATTCCGCGGATCGTGACTGGAAAGAAGTCTACGGGGGTGTAGCTCCGGAAGATATTGACGGTGATGGTGTTGTACGGATGATGCGGTATAAGGATCCCTACGGTATCTGGAAGATCGACCCGGAAGATCCCGAACAGATGGTCATGCGTAAACCGGATGAAATTGACGGTGAGTTCTATTCTGTCTGGACCGAAGGTGAATTCGAAGAATACGACGGAGATGAGAACCTGAAGGAAAAGAAGATGAAGTGGAGTATGAACTTCAACCGTAACTTCCCTTATGGATGGTTCCCGGATCCCCGTGAGATCGGTGCCGGAGAATACCCTCTTTCCTTCCCGGAAATCAAGGCTGTTCATGACTTTATCCTTGCGCACAAGAATATCGGCGGACTCAGCGCCATGCATACAACCGCAGGTATGATCCTCTTCCCTCCCGGAACCAGACCGGAAGCCCAGGGAATCCCTGCGGATATGAAGGCATTCCGTGCCATCGGACAAATGGGTACCGAAGAAACCGGATATCCCTGTGTGAATATCTTTGATACATTCCTGGCTGACCAGGTGAACTATTCCTCCGGTGCTCTGGATGACTGGGCTTATGAGAACCAGGGTATCGTATCCTATACCGTGGAACTGTGGGATCTGGCCAACAAGGTAGGTATGCCGGAAGACATGACTGCCAGACTGACCGGAGATACCGACACCAAGATCAAGCGTTATAACGCCTACCGTGAATGGGTAAAGAAGAACTCTCCGGAAGCGTATGTGCCCTGGCATGAGTACGATCATCCGCACTTCGGCAAGATCGAGATCGGAGGATATAACTACAAGTTTACCCAACAGAACCCTCCGGGACATATGTTATGTGAACTGTGTGAAGGAATTGCCCGGTATATGGTACGCTTTGCGCGGTGTATGCCGAAGGTGGAAGTTGTCTCCCTGGACAAGGAGAAGGTCTCTGACGGTGTATACAAGATTACAGCTGTTGTGGGCAACCGCGGCTTCCTGCCGACAAACCTGACCGATCAGGCCATCCGTGCAGCCGTAAACAAGCCTGTAAAGGTAGAAATTTCCGGTGCGGAAGAACTTGTTACAGGTAAAGCTTGTGAAGAGATCGGAGATCTGTCCGGTTACAGCAGAGCCCAGACAAAAGTCTTCTATGGTGAAGTGATCAACCGTCAAGAAGCGAAGATGAAGAAGAAGGTCTCCTGGATCGTTAAGGCGAAGGAACAGGATACGATTACCATCAAGGTATCCCATGAGAAATCCGGGTGGGACGAGAAGTCTCTGACACTCTGATGAAACATTTTCAAATATTTCTGAAAATATTTCTTGACTTATAACATTTCATTGAAGTATAGTTATCCTACATTCGTTGACCAGAAGAGTATCTGCGACTGAGGCCATCAGCGAGCCGGAACAGAGTGGAAGTCTGGCGGGAACTGTCAAAGAGAAGCGCATCTGTGAGAAGATCTCCGGAAATCAGTATGGAGATCCGTACACCCACGTTACGGGACAGAGTGATTCGTAATAGCGAATAACCAAGGTGGTACCGCGATATTTATGTCGTCCCTGGATCAGGGGCGGCATTTTTGTTTAAAGGAGGCAGGATATGGAACGACGAAGACGCTCTCAACGATCAGTTATCTTCCCGCAGTGCAGTAATGCAGAATATTCTGTCAAGGTGTGGTGAACCTGGAAATACACCAAAGGAGAAAGAAATGTTTAAGAAAGTAATGAATACGATGATGGCTGCGGCCATGGTTCTGGCAATGACCGGCTGTTCAGGAAGCGGAACACCTTCCGGCACAAGCGCAAGCGCAGGTACAGAGGAGAAGATCATCCCTGTCAGTGCCTTTGAATATGACACAAGTAATATCAAAAAACCGGAAATCACGATTGAGAATCCTACCGGTGTCCTTAAGGAGATCCTGGACAATGGTGTGATCATTGTCGCGACAGCACCGGATAACCCTCCGTATGAGTGGGTATATGAAGATGGCACAACCCTGACCGGTTCTGAATTATATCTTGCGAAGTATATCGCGGATATTCTCGGCGTAGAACTGCAGATCGAACAGATGGACTTCAACGCTGTACTTACCTCTGTAGATACAGGGAAGACACAGCTGGCCATGGCTGGTTTCGGTTGGAAGAAAGACCGTGATGAAAACTTCCAGTTGTCAGTAGGTTATCATTCCAGCACAAGCGGCGCTTCCTGCCACAGTCTGTTAGTCCCTGCCGATAAAGTCGGTGACTATAAGACATTCTCTGACTTCGCAGGTAAGACCGTTGCGGCACAGGCTTCTTCCCTCCAGCAGATGTATGTGGAAGACCAGCTCATTCCTGAAGGCGCAAATATGGAACTCGTTGCCGGATTTGACCAGGGTGTATTGAACCTCACTTCCGGCAAGGTAGACGCTCTTGCGACATCCTGCTCTGTTGCATTACAGTATGCGGATCAGTCCAACGGACAACTCGCGAAGTCTGACGTAGAATTTGATCTCTCCATGTACGGTGCTTATGAAGGAACGGTTGTTGCCGCAAAGAAAGGTGAAGAAGATCTCATCAACGTCATCAACCAGATTCTGGAATTCGTCAACGAAAACGCAATCTATGACATCATGTACAAACAGGCTCTGGATGAAGCCGGCATGATTGACGTAGATTAATTCCGAGGTAAACAATGGGTCCCGGGATCATTGAGGTATTTATACAGTACTGGCCGTTATTCCTGAACGGTCTTATCGGTACACTGAAATATGCGTTTATCGCAGTCTTATTCGGCAGTATGCTGGGTATTATCGTAGCGATTATCAACATGTCCAAAAACAAGATCATCAGTACGATCGGCTCCATCTATGTCAACGTACTGAGAGGCACGCCTCTGCTTGTGCAGATGTACATTGCCTACTTCTTCATTCCCATGGCATTTCCGGCATTGAGCTTCCTGTCCAAGGAACAGTGCGTTATCCTGTCACTGATCCTGAACTCCAGCGCGTATGTCTCGGAAATCTTCCGTTCCGGTATCAACGCTGTGGATAAAGGTCAGACCGAAGCCGCAAGAAGTTTGGGAATGAGCGCTTCCCACACCATGCAGAAGATCATCCTGCCGCAGGCAGTCAAGAATATCCTGCCGGCTCTGGCAAACGAATATATCGCCATGATCAAGGAAACCTCCCTGGCAGGTACCTTCATGTTATATGAGTTGATGTATACCCGTACATTACTTGCCAACAAATTCCTGGTATGGCAGCCCCTGTTTATCATTGCCGGTATCTATCTTGTTGTAACGATGGTACTCTCTGCACTGGTAAGGGCAATGGAAAAGAGGTTGAGTGTCAGTGACTGATGAAATGAAACCAATTATTGAGGTTGTAGACCTGCAGAAGAACTTCGGCAGCCTTAAGGTTCTGAAAGGAATCAACGAAAAGATCTACAAAGGTGAAGTGGTATCCATTATCGGTCCTTCCGGCGGTGGTAAATCCACCTTCCTGCGTTGTCTGAACATGCTGGAGATCCCGGACGGAGGACATGTCTACTTCGAAGGCGAAGAACTGGACGCGAACAGTACGGACCTGGATCAGCACAGACAAAAGATCGGTATGGTCTTCCAGCTGTTCAACGTATTCCCGCATCTGACCGTACTGGATAACATTACGATCACTCCGATCCTGGAGAAGAAGATTCCGAAGGAACAGGCAGAAAAAGAAGCGATGGAACTGCTGGAGACTGTAGGACTCTCCGATAAGGCTAAAGAATATCCCCGGAAGTTATCCGGCGGACAGAAACAGCGTCTGGCAATTGTCAGAGCCATGGCGATGCACCCGGATGTCATGTTGTTTGACGAACCGACCAGTGCCCTGGACCCGGAAATGGTCAAAGGTGTTCTGGAAGTCATCCAGAACCTGGCAGAAAGCGGAATGACCTGCGTGATCGTTACTCACGAAATGGGATTTGCCCGCAAAATCAGTGACCGTGTACTGTTTATCGACGATGGCATCATCGCTGAATCCGGTACACCGGAAGAATTATTCGATCACCCGAAGAACCCGAGAACACAGGAATTCCTGTCTCAGGTTTTATAAACAAATTCAAAGAACGGAAGAGTACCGGTAAATGTACGCACAGCGAGACGGAACAGAGTGGAAGTCCGTCCGGAAAGTACCGGGAAGCGCATCCGGGAGAAGATCTCCTGAATCCAGTAGGGAGATACGCAAACCAGCGTTAAAGGTAAAGCGGTTAAGAGAAATCTTAGCAACCAGTGTGGTACCGCGGTTTCATACCGTCTCTGGAACAGGGACGGTTTTTGGCTTGGCAAAGCCATTAAAACCCCCAGATAGTCTGGGGGGGTCCAAAAAGCTTTAGCGGAGAGATCATGAAAAAAAGCCTCCTGGCTTATAATTTCGTGTGTGGTCTGCGAAACTACAACGAAAGGAATAAGAGGAGGTTTTTATCATGGCATACACCGATGACCTGCATAGTCTA
>JAFWFE010000089.1 GCA_017512555.1 Solobacterium sp.
ATATCTCTCTTCTGCTGTCCAGCCTTTATTCGTCGACTTGTGTTTCAGTCCGTCAACCCCATATCTCTCATAAATCCTGACCCATTGTCTGATTGTTTTACGAAATCTTTCATCACTGCAGCTGACATAATCGGGCTTTTCCATCCATCTTCCTTCCATATACTTCTCAACACATTTCAATTTGAATTCCCAGTCATACTTCATACAAAAATACCCCCTTTACTGGTTTGTCCAGTTTTGGGGGTACATATCAATTCCCGGAGTGTTTTATTCTCTGATCGGTTTCAGGAGTTCGATGAACTGATACATCTCCCTGGTAATCAGTGTATTACTATCACGGAAGAGACCGATTTTTATCTCAAGTTTGGGATCCATACTCACCGGAATGATCCCCGGGGCGGACTCTGCCAGAGGACGGAAGAGAAAACCGGAATAAGAAGAACCGGGAATCATGGATAATATCGTGGATAACTGGGAGGTCTCAAAGAAAATCTCTGCGTTACTGCCGGAGTTCTCCAACTGTTCACGAATCATTTGTGTATGAAAGTACTCATTCTGGAAAAGGATGAGTTTTTCATTTCCCAGTTCGTTAAAGCGTATGGATGTACGATACGCAAACGGGTGATCCTCAGACACACAGAAGACGGTTTCTACAGAACTGAACGGCAATACTGAAACAGAAGTAAACTGTTCATCCCGGTAAGGGAGAAACGCACAGTCAAGCTGTTGTTTGCGTAGACTCTCCAGTAAATCTTCACGCCCTTTTTCCATGATGGAGATCTGCAGGTGAGGGCGGATCAGCGCAAAGATCTTCGGCAGTAACAGGGAAGCGATCATTGGTGGTATACCCACACGTAATACTTTCTGTTTCTTGCCTAACATACGCATGGTATGTTCGGTCTGGGAAGCCCGCTCAAGAAGATCATCCGCCATGGCGAGAAGGATCCTGCCTTCTTCCGTGATCTGCAATGATCTGGATTCCCGGGAAAACAAAGACACATCAAATTCTTGCTCAAGCTCTTTGATTGCGGAGGAAACAGAAGGCTGAGAGATATGTAATTGTTCGGCAGCCCTGGATGTAGAACCGGTACGGCATACTGCCTGAAAATATCGTAACTGTGAGAGTTTCATGTGTACCTCTATCTATAGATAAAATATATAAGAAAATAGAAATAATATATTTTAATTATATATTATATCCGGGTATTGTTAAGTTAAGAAAACGCTTACAAGAAAGGAGAATACACATGAGAGTCACAAATATCCGTATCCGTCCGTTCAATGTCGGAGGGAACTTCCAGATTGAACTTCCCAACGGCATATCCATTCTGATTGATCCCTGGTTTACCGGAAATGAATTCCCCGGAGGATTCACCCGTGAGGATATCGAAAAAGTAGATTACATCATTCTCTCCCACGCGCATTTTGACCACGATCTCGATGTCGGATACTTTGTGGAAAAGTTCAACGCGAAAGTATTTGTCGGTGCTTTATCCGCGCTGGATGTGCTGAAATTCAACAAGATTCCGTACGACAACATCTTCCAGGTATTCCCGAACACGAAGTTTGATCTCGGAGATTTCCGTATAGAATTCTATCAGGCAAAGCATAATCCCAGCGGAGGCAGGACGTACAGCGAGAAGGCAATTGCGCCGGTTGAGGGACATCATGCGTGTGATACCTGGGGATCCATGGAATCTCTGGATTTCCTGATCACAACCAACAATAACTATCGTATTCTGATGGCTTCCGGAAGAGTGATCTGGAACGATCTCTTTGACTTATGCAAGGAAAAGGCACCGGATATGTTACTGCGTCAGGCAGGTGTAAGAAGAGGCACCGGAGATATGCGTACAGGAGAACAGGTCAGTGCCGAAGAACTGGCACAGCTGATGACCCGCTACGGAGCGCAGACGATCTTCCCGTTCCACCACGATGTCATGATCAAGCGTCAGGGACTGGACGCGGTCAACGCATACATGGATGATGTCGCGGCAGCGGTACGCAGAATAGATCCGGGTGCTCAGTTTGTGAACCCTGTAGCTTGTCAATGGTATAGTATAGGCAGTGATGTATTAACGGAGGACTAAGATCATGGAGAAATATAAGATTGCGGTTATTCCGGGGGATGGTATCGGACCGGAAGTCATGACCGAGGCAGTACGTGTATTAAATCGTGTGTCAGAGCTGGATGGTTCCTTCGGCTTTGAATTTACGACCTATCCCTGGGGATGTGAGTATTACCTGAAGAACGGAGAAATGATGCCGGCAGACGGTATGGAGACGCTGAAACAGTATGATGCGATCCTGCTTGGGGCAGTAGGTTATCCCGGCGTACCGGATCATATCTCTTTACGTGACCTGTTACTGCGTATTCGTCATGACTTTGACGAATATGTCAACCTGCGTCCGGTAAAACTGCTGAAAGGCGCACAGTGCCCGATCAAGGGAGTAAAACCGGAAGATGTCGATATGATCTATATCCGTGAAAACAGTGAAGGAGAATATGCAGGAAGCGGAGCCTGGCTGTATCCGGATTCACCGCAGGAAGTAGTGATCCAGAATGGTGTATTCTCCCGGAAAGGCTGTGAACGTGTGATCCGCTATGCCTATGAACTCGCAAAGAAAGAAAACAAGACCCTGACAAGTATATCCAAGGGGAATGCCCTGAACTACTCCATGGTCTTCTGGGATAAGATCTTTGCGGAAGTAGGAAAAGAATATCCGGAAGTCAAGACATACTCTTACCTGGTGGATGCTGCAAGCATGTTCATGGTCAAGGATCCCAAACGCTTCCAGGTTGTTGTCACATCCAATCTGTTCGGAGATATCCTGACTGACCTCGGCGCAGCGATTGCCGGCGGTATGGGTCTTGCGGCAGGAGCAAACCTCAACCCGGAAAGAACCTTCCCCTCCATGTTTGAACCAATCCACGGCTCTGCTCCGGATATTGCCGGAAAAGGCATTGCCAACCCTCTCGCAAGTATCTGGGCAGCTTCCCAGTTATTAGACTTCTTCGGACATGAAGACTGGGGTAAGAAGATCATCGATACAATTGAAGAGATGCTGGTTAACCAGGATACTTTGACAAGAGACCAGGGCGGTACTGCATCCTGTGAAGAATGCGGTAAGAGAGTAACCGAACTGCTTGGCTGATCCGGAAAACTTATACGCAAAGAAAGATGGAGCAGAACACTCCATCTTTTTTACTGTACGCTATGTATTCGTTTATGCTTTCTGTTTCCGGTAGCCCAGGAACACCACAACGATAATCAATAACTGCAATATACAGGTGATAACCATGGTTGGTGTATATGTCCCGGCCAGGTCATACAACAAGCCGAACATCGTCCCGGAGAATGCCCCGACCATGGATCCGATAAAGGTGATCAGCGGATAGGCTTTCGCGTAATTCTGAGGTCCCATCATATCCGTAACGATCAGGGCGATACCTACCGAAGAATTTGCACCGGTAAATGTATAGAAGAAAGCCGCAGCTTCCATAAACATAAACGAATGTCCGAACAACAGGGGAAGTATTGCCAGGGCGCTGATCAGGGCAGTTAAACCAATAGCCCTGGAGTTACCGAAACGATCAGCGAAGGTACCGAAGAATATCTTGATGATCACACTTCCGGCCATGGAGAACGATAACATCAAGGCTCCCTGTTCAGCAGTGAATCCCCGGGATATCGCCAGTCCGGGCAAGTGCTGAGGTAACTGTGCCGCAACACACGCAAGGACCGTATACAATGCAGCAGTGAGGAACGGACGGGATAAGTAACGGAAGTCATCCGGAGTATCCGAAATAGAGTGAGACGGTTTTTCCTTGAGGAATTCTTCGTATTCTACTGCCCCGTAGGGTTTCATCCCGCTCTCTTCCGGGGTGAACGTATACGGCAGTAATAACGCCGGCAGATCCAGCAGGATGACGATCGCCGCAACCACGAAGTATGTATTCTGCCAGCCGTACAAGGTGATACAACGCGAAAATAACGGAGACAGGAATAGCCCGGGTATACCGCTGAACATCATCACAAAACTGGTAAATGTGCCATGGTTCTTCCGGTACCAGTTATTGATCAGTAAGGTAGCCATGACGAAGTTCGACAAGCCTACACCGACACCACGCATTGCGCAGAGAACGTACAACACGAACAGATTCGTACAGAACGCATTCAGTACCGTAGAAGAAACCAGTAAGACCATCGATAAGAATAAGACCTGTTTGAACGAAAACCTGCGCAGTAAACGCCGTACATTCATACCGGTAAAATTCGTGACAACCGACAGGATCGACATGGAGAGGGTGACGGCACCTATACCTGTACCCAGGGTATCCGCAATCGGTGTATAAAAGATACCCCCGATATTCATACATGTGCCTACAGAGGCAGAAACCATGCAGCACATCGCAATAAATACATACCAGTATCTACGATCCATCATTCCCTCACAATCCTTTCCATTCTAGTCCTTTTATAAAAAAAGAAAAGATGATTATAATAAAAGAAGAATAAGGAGACACAACCATGATTACAGGTGATGCACACATTTTGACTTACGAACATAAAGTCTGGGAAGAAGTTGCCAGACTGGCATGGAACGATGAATTGGACGAAGAACACAAAGATGAACTTGTCTATCGTCTGATTCCCGGACCCAAACCGAATTACCGTTGTTGTATATACAAAGAAAGAGAGATCACCAGACAGAGAATACGTCTGGCATGTGCGCAGAATACGCAGGGAAATGAAAACTCCAAGAATATCGTACAGGTCATCAAACCGGCATGTGACGAATGTCCGCTGTCCAGTTACTCCGTAACCGATAACTGCCGTCATTGTCTTGGTAAGGCATGTCTGGGTTCCTGCCGTTTCGGCGCGATCAGTATCGGAGATAAACGTTCGCATATCGACGCATCCAAGTGTAAGGAATGCGGTATGTGCGCGGAAGCTTGTCCGTACGGCGCAATCGTCCATCTGGAACGCCCGTGTAAGAGACGCTGCCCGGTAGATGCCATTACCTATGATGAATACGGCTTCTGTGTCATCAACGAAGAGAAGTGCATCAACTGCGGTCACTGTATCCACAGCTGCCCGTTCGGCGCTATCGGCTCCAAGGCTTACCTGCCGGATATTATTCATCACATCCGTAAGGGAGAGGAAGTCTACGCGATGTGCGCGCCGGCGACCGAAGGTCAGTTCGGAGCAGATATCTCCATGGAATCCATCCGTATAGCGTTAAAGAAGATCGGCTTTAAAGACATGGTGGAAGTAGGCTTGGGCGGAGATATGACCGCTGCCTACGAAGCCGAAGAGTGGAGTGAAGCCTTCCGTGACGGTAAGAAGTTAACAACTTCCTGCTGTCCTGCGTTTATCAATATGCAGAAGAAACACTTCCCGAAGGTTTACCAGGAAAACATGTCCGCAACCGTATCCCCGATGTGCGCGATCTCCCGCTATCTGAAGACGATCCACCCCGGCTGTGTCACAGTCTTTGTCGGACCGTGCATCGCAAAGAAATCCGAGACGCAGGACGAGGAATTACCGGGCAACGCGGATTACGCAATCACCTATGGTGAATTCGGCGCTCTGCTGGCATCCCGTGATATTGAACTGGAAAAGGCCGAAACCGAATACCAGGAAGCTTCTCTCTTCGGTAAGAAGTTCGCGGGAAGCGGCGGTGTAGCAGCGGCTGTCATGGAAGTCATGAGAGAACGTGGTGAAGATCCTTCCGCCATCAAACTGAAACAAGTAGCCGGAGGAAAAGAATGTAAGACTGCCCTTACCTTACTGAACTTCGGTAAATTACAGGAAGACTTCATTGAAGGCATGATGTGTCCGGGAGGATGTGTCGGCGGACCGTCCAAACACCGTACGGAAATTGAAATCAAGAACGCGCGTACAAAGCTTCTCTCCCAGGCAGACGGACGTAAGATCCTGGAGAATCTGAAGAAGTATCCGATGGATCAGTTCTCCATGCACAGACAGAAGTAATCTGTATCTGTATAAGAAATTAACTTAGGCTGTACTCACAAACCTGTGAATACAGCCTTTTTACGTGTTTTTTAATGCGAAATTAATTCTTCTGCCGGATCTTTAATCCTGTTTTAACGATGTATCGGGAATAATATTGATAACCGGAGGAAGTATGCGTAAATATCGTATATTTTTACAAGACCATATGAATTCATTCCGTACGATCCTGATCGGGTTTTTCCTGGTGATCCTGTGCGGTATGTGTTTATTGTTATTGCCGATCTCCAGATACGGAGATGTATCGATAATTGATGCCCTGTTTACCTCTGCTTCTGCGGTATGTGTTACAGGACTGGTTGTTTACGATACAGCAACCCAGTGGACTTTATTTGGGAAGACCGTGATCCTGTTGCTGATCCAGATCGGAGGATTCGGAGTCATTGCCTTAACCGCAGCTACCCTGATGCTTACCGGTAAGCGTATCGGTATACTACAGAGAGTATTCCTTCAGGACTCGGTATCCGCCCATCATATCGGCGGTATCGTACGATTTACCAAGTTTTTCCTGTGCCGGGCTCTGGAGATTGAATTGTTAGGAGCGCTGTTATTACTGCCGGGATTTGCGATGGAATTCGGTATTGTCAAGGGGATTGGTTATGCCATCTTCCATGCGGTATCCGCGTTCTGTAATGCTGGCTTTGACCTGATGGGTGTACATGGCCAGTTCTCCTCCCTGACATATTACGCGGACCATGCCTGGCTTACTACCGTGATTGAATTACTGATCGTTGTCGGCGGTATTGGTTTCCTGACCTGGGATGATCTGTTACAGAACCGGAGATCTCTCAATAAACTGCGCATGCAGACAAAAGTGATCCTGGTCAGTACAGCAATTCTGATCCTGATCCCGTTTCTTTATTTCTATTTCATCGAATTCCGTATGCTCGGCGGGAAAGAGAGATTACTGGTATCTCTGTTCCAGTCAATTACACCACGAACTGCCGGATTCTCTACCACGGATTACGGGACGATGTCCGAGGGAGGTCTCTTGATCACGATCTTCCTGATGATCACCGGCGGTGCTCCGGGCTCTACGGCAGGTGGTATGAAAGTGACCACGATTGCGGTACTGCTGCTGTCCTCTTCCGCCTTCCTGCAGAAACGTGAGAATGTGAATTGCTTCAAGCGGAGAATCGAAGATGATGTGATTCGCAGCGCGTTTACCCTGATGACCCTCTATCTCGGATTATTAATGATTGGTTCACTGGTTATCTCTACAGTGGAATCCATCCCGGTCATTCCTGCCATGTTTGAAAGCGCGTCTGCGTTAGGTACGGTAGGTCTTACGACAGGGATCACCACAGGTTTGTGTAATACTTCCAAGTTACTGTTGATCTTCTTCATGTATTTCGGCAGAACCGGAGGTATGACATTGGCATATGCCATGGCTTCTAACACAAAGAAAGAATACAGCCGGATGCCGGCAGAGAAGTTGTCGGTAGGCTAGGAGGAATAAGCGATGAAGAACATATTGATGATTGGTGCCGGACGTTTCGGAAGATATACATCCATGAAACTTCATGATCTCGGGCATCAGATTCTGATCGTGGATAAAGACGAAGAACGGATAAACAAGGTATTACCGTATGTGGCGGAAGCACAGATTGGTGACAGTACAGACCGGGCATTTATGGAAACACTCGGAATACCGGATTATGATATCTGTTTCGTGGCAATTGGAGATGACTTCCTGAGTTCCCTGGAAACGACATTCCTGCTGGATGAACTGGGAGCGAAGATGATCATATCCAGGGCTACGAGTGGATCTCAGGAGAAATTCCTGTTACGTAACGGAGCTACGGCAGTCGTCTTCCCGGAAAGACAGATGGGTAACTGGTGTGCGATCCGCTATAGTTCTGATAATATCTCCAACTACATTGAGCTCATGGATGGATACTCCATCGTAGAGGTAGATGTACCGGCAGCGTGGGACGGAAAGAGAATCGGAGAACTGGATGTCCGCAGAAGATATCAGATCACGATCCTGGGCATCAAGAATCATGTGATGGATATGAATATTGGTACGGATACCGTCCTCCACCTGGGTCAGCACATGCTGATTCTGGGTAAACATGAGAATATACAGAAAAGCTTTGCTCTGTAGGAAGTACGTTTATGACAGAAAACAGTATAATAATTATGAGTTTGCTGGGAATTATTCCTTTACTGTATTTTGCGATCCGCAGACTTATCTCAGTTGTAGAACCGATGACAATACAGGAACCGGAAGAAGCAGATGCTCCGGTGACTGCCGTACTGGACGAAGCCGGAAACAAGTCCGGACATCCGTCCATGGAAGTACTGCAGGCCAGGTATTACACATCAGAGCCGGAGAGCGAAGAAGGGGAGAAAGAACCAGAAGTTTACCATCACAGACCTCGTCTGTTAAACATCTACTACCGCAGTGAATTCGCTGCGTTGATCGAACAAATGCTGAAAAAAGGAATCATCTCACGTCTGTAAAGGGATAACATGAGCAATACACAAGAAGGGAAAACCGAAGAACGTAAAGAAAGAACGATCGTTTTGGTATGCCTTTCTTCTTCTCCCAGTAATAAACGGGTGATCCGTTCTGCTTCCAAGATCCATACATCTTCCAAAGAAGATGCCATGGCCTTGTATGTCGGTAAGCCGGGAGTAAGTATCGATGATGATTCACAGTTACAGGAGAATATGCAGTATGCGCGTGAATGTGGTTTTGACGTCCATACTGCGTTAAGCAACGATATAGCTTTAACTATTGCTGAATTTGTAAAGAGAGCGAAGGTAACCGATCTGTTTCTCGGTTACAGCGCTCCTTCTTTGAT
Organism: Solobacterium sp.; assembly: GCA_017512555.1. Taxonomy (GTDB): domain Bacteria; phylum Bacillota_I; class Bacilli_A; order Erysipelotrichales; family Erysipelotrichaceae; genus Bulleidia. Next base: position 8,849 of record JAFWFE010000089.1, read on the forward strand.
TCTTTCTGCCCGGAAATCGATTACCGAACAGGTAATGAGTTATCTTCCGGAAGTGAATATTCATATCATTCCGGATACGATGGCATCTTCTTATCCCCAGATGGAGAAAAGAAACAGGAATGTACTGAATCTCCGAGATTTTCTGATTCTGCTTGCGGTGATGGTGATTGCGACCTTGTTGTCTCTGTGGTTTGACCAGTCACGCTTCAGTAATGCCAATATCATTACGATCTATATCCTGGCGGTACTGATTGTATCCCTGTCTACTTCGCATACGCTTTACGGTATCTTGTCTGCGGTGCTGTATATCCTGTTGTTTAATTTTCTGTTTATCGAACCCAGGTTTACCCTGCTTGTCTATAATTCTGAATATCTGATGACTTATTTTGTGTCGGTATTGGCAGCTTTACTGACAGGTACGCTGACCAGCCGGATGAAGACGATTGCCAGACGTTCCGCGGAGAATGCGTATCAGGCCAAGCTTCTTCTGGATACTTCCAACCAGATAGAAAAGGCTGCGGATGAGAATGAGATCATCAAGGTTACGTGCATGCAGCTGGTACGGCTTCTGAATCGTACGGTGATCTTCCGCAGAGGTAAGGAAGTGTATCCTGAGGATATCTTCTCGATTGCCGGGAAAGAGATCGACCAGAATGTCTTCACCCGGGAGAATGAAGCCGCAGAGTGGACAGCGGAGCACCAGCATTACTCCGGCGCGTTTACTTCCCATTTCCCGGATTTCCAGTACCGGTATTTCAGTATTCATGCGGATCAGTATTCCTTCGGAGTGTTAGGTATAGACATGGATCAGCGGGAGTTTACGGAATTTGAGAATGTGATCCTGTTATCCATCCTGCATGAACTGACCATGGCACTGGAAAAAGAACGCATAGCCCACGAGAGACAACAAGCAGAGATCCGGGTAGAGAACGAAAGACTCAAAGCCGGATTACTGCGTTCAATCTCACATGATCTGCGTACACCGCTGACCTCCATTGCCGGTAATGCCACAAATCTGCTGCTGCACGAACAAGATCTCACTCAGGAAGACAAGCAGAAGATCTATGAGGATATGCATGAAGATTCCCTGTGGCTGAATGACCAGATGGAAAATATCCTGGCCATGACAAAGCTGGAAAACAGCACCTACCTGCATTTCTCCACGGAAAACATTGATGATGTTATCGACCAGGCTCTCCGTCATATCCAGCCTCATCCGCATCATACGATTATCCGTGTACCTTCCGAAGACGATCTGTTTGCGGTAGTAGATTCCAAAATGATCATGCAGGTGGTAGTGAATCTGGTCAACAATGCGATAAAATATACTCCGGTAGGGTCTACGATCCGTATATATACAAAAGCAGAACCGGAGTGGATCCGTGTATATATAGAAGATAACGGAGACGGGATCAGTGATGAAGATAAGAAACATATCTTTGAACTGTTCTATACCGGAACTTCCGTACCGGTAGATAGTTACCGGCGGATGGGTATCGGCTTGAATCTGTGTGAAATGATCATGCAGGCACATGGAGGAACGATCGAGGTTTATGATCATCTTCCCAAAGGTGCGGTATTCTGCTTCTCTCTGAAGCGCAAGGAGGTTGAGATCCATGAGTGAGATGAAAATACTGGTTGTGGAGGATGACCGCTCAGTTGCCAACCTGATTACCACGACCCTGAAAATTCATCAGTATCAGTATGTCTACGCTGGCTGCGGGAAAGAAGCGATATCTTTATGCGCATCTCATCATCCGGAGATGATCCTGATGGATCTGGGACTCCCGGACATGGACGGAATCCAGGTTCTGGAGACAGTGCGGGAATGGTCTTCGGCGGTGATCATCGTAATCAGTGCCAGAGGAGAAGATAACGATAAGATCGAAGCTCTGGACGCAGGTGCAGATGACTATCTGACCAAACCTTTCTCCGTAGATGAATTACTCGCAAGAATACGCGCCGCCCAGAGAAGGATGAACTTTATCTCTGAACACAGAGAAGAATCCCCGGTATTCATCAACGGGAATCTGGTCATAGATTACGCGTCTCATGTGGTCAAGGTAGATCAAGAAGAAATCCACCTGACCGCAATCGAATATCGTCTGTTGTGTCTGCTTGCCCGGAATGTCGGAAAAGTCCTGACACATACGTATATCATTGATCATATCTGGGGGAACGGCATGGAGTCGGATATTTCCTCGCTGCGTGTCTATATGACCAACCTGAGAAAGAAACTGAAAGTCAAGGATATGATCCAGACACATATCGGTATCGGATACCAGATGATCCGTATTGATAACGGATAACCTTTTCATTGTCAAATCCTTATTTCGAATTATAATAGTCATCGTGGCTGTCCACCGTCAGTAGCAGCTACCTGACGATAATCAAAATAAGGAGAAATGAAATGAACACGAAAACTTTTGCCAAAATGGCGATGATTGCAGCAGTGTACACTGCTGTTTCTCTTGCGTTAGCACCTATCTCTTTCAGTAATATCCAGGTCAGGATCGCGGAATCCCTGACCCTTTTACCGTTGATCTACAAGCCGGGAATCTGGGGCTTAACCCTGGGATGTTTCCTGACCAATCTGCTTGGTGTGATTACCGGCGCGAATCCTACCGGTATCCTGGATACAGTCATCGGTACCAGCGCTACGTTATTTGCGGCCTTTGGCACATATTACTTCCGTAATCACCGGTTTCACGGGATTCCGGTCATCAGTATCCTCATGCCGGTACTCTTTAACACGGTATTTGTCGGAATTGAGTTAGGTGTAGTATTATTTCCTCAGAATATTATTACCGGTTCCATCATCTGTGGACTGGAAGTAGCGGCTGGTGAACTGATTTCGGTAATCATCGGCTGGTACCTGATGAAATGGCTGGAAAAGACAGGGATATTTAGAGAAGAATGAAAAAACTATTGGCAGGCTTATTGGCATTTATCATTGCAGGATCACTATTCACAGGCATTATCGGTGTAAACAGGAAAAGTACAGCGAGCAACACGCCAAAGGAAACTCCGGGTGCGTCTGCGGAGACCACAATCACCCCGGAAGCTACCGAAAGCGCGGAATCCACGACCACTCCGGAAGAATCTCCGTCGCCTTCTCCAAGCGCGTCCGCTTCACCTGCACCGAGTGCGACTCCGACACCTTCCGCAACACCGAGTCCCAGTCCGAGCCCTACGCCTACGGCAGCGCCCGCAGACAAGAAAGCTCCGACGATCATGGTACTCTACGCCAGCAAGGATATCTCGCTGGGAGAAAACTACGACGTGAAGAGTGGCATCATGTATGTGCGTGATGACAAGGACGGCGATCTGCCCCAGGCGCAGACCTTAAGCAACGGTACATACACGATCCAGACCGATCTGGACAAGAATAAACCCGGCAAGTATACCGTAACGATAACTGCCCGTGACAAGACCGGCAATGAATCCACGGAACGCTTCACGGTCAATGTCCTGGACAAGGATACGAAAGCACCGGTAGTCATGGTGAAGTATGCCTATCATGAGATTACTGCCGGAGATAAGTATGACTATAAGAGTGCCCTGATGTATGTCCGTGATGATAAAGACGGAGATCTCAAGGAAGCGGATAAACTTACCAACGGTGTCTACGTCTGGGAAGGTACAGTTGATGTCAATAAACCCGGTACGTATATCCTCTGGATCAAGGCCAGGGATAAATCCGGAAATGAATCTTCGGAGAACGTTACTGTCGTCGTCAAAGGCGCTTCTGAGACAGCGCACTTACACCCGGATGAAGACCCTGTATTCTCGGATGTAAACAGCCTGTTGATCGTCGC
>JAFWFE010000090.1 GCA_017512555.1 Solobacterium sp.
AGGCAATGCATGACTATATCCGTTACTTCAATAACGATCGTATCAAAGTCAGATTAAAAGGCCTGACCCCGATTGAATATCGGACTCAAGCCTTACTTACCGTTTAGAATTTAACCGTCCAACTTTTGGGGGTCACTTCATCATCGGGACTTTTCTCTTGGGCAGTTGTTGGGAATACTTCGTTTCAGTTATAATGACTATGATTGAACACGTTCAAGTTTTATCACAAAGAATAGAGGAAATAACAATGCCTAGAACAAGTAAAGTATCCAAAGAGGAAATTCTGGATACAGCGAAAAAAATATTGCTGGATAAAAACGGAGAAGCGTTCTCCATGCGCAATATAGCGAAGGAATGCGGAATATCTGCCGGTACGATCTATAACTATTATCCGGATAAAGATACACTGATGGAAGAAATCATGATCACTGACTGGGATATCGCATTGCGGAAGATGAAAGAAGTCAGTGAAAATGCGTCCGGTCTTGCGGAAGGACTCTCAGGAATAATCGAAGCAATGCATGAATTCGTTATGATTTACCGGCATATCTGGATGAAGCATGAGGATGCCCCGGTCACCTTTAAACTGAGGAGTGCATATCATGACCGCCTGATCCGGGAGGTATCCGGAAGTGTACGTCATCTGCTGGAACGCTTTGGAACAAAAGATGATCTTAGTCTGGATATTATCTTTACAGAAAGCATGTTGTCATCGGTAACCCGTAATAACATTGACGCGGCAGATATATTGCATCTTGCGGAATATATTACAAAATACTAAGGAGAACATAACTATGAGCAGTTTTGAAGATCTGAGAATCGTTGATAACTTTTACCAGACATCCTTGTATTTCCCGATGCCGGTAGTACTGATCAGTACTCTGACAGATGACGGAAAGACCACCTGCGGCCCGTATTCCCTGATACAGCCGTTTTATGTTGCCGGAAAGGATTACTACGCAATGTTGCTGTCCTGCCGCAATTCCAGCAATACAGCACAGAATCTGATCAAACACAAGAAATGTGTCATTAACTTCCTGCCGGATGACCGGAAGTACTTCAAGGAGACAGTACGCTTAGGATGGCCTGGAGATAAACCGGAAGAGAAGATGAAAGACTTCAAGTTTACCTTGGAAGATGGTCTGATGGCGGAACAGGATCCGCAGGGAGTTTATCCCAAGGTGATCAGAGAATCTTTCCAGGCCATGGAGTGTACATGGATGGATAATCTTGAACACTGTGAAGACACTGTGACGCTTCCGGAAGGCGCAGATCACTACGAACTGGAGTCTTATCATGATTTCAACGGGATTACATCTCCGTATGGTGCTCATTTTGTGCTGCGAATAGATAAGATCCTGATGAAGAAGAAATACTATGACGGCATCATCAATGGTGTAAAGAGAAGTAGTTTCCCGCCATGTCCTGTAGATTACGGATATCGCGATTCCAAGTATTTCTGGTATCACAAACACAGGTGGATGATTCCGGAATTACTGCCGATGCGTAAGACGACTGTAGAATCTGTACGCTATGCGGCAGATCGTATCGATCCGACCGTGAAGTTTACCGATGAAGCCTGCGCGATGATCGTCAATGTACCGCGGGTATTCCTGCCAACAGTGTTGAAAGGATGTATCAAGTGGGCTAAGGAAAACGATGTAACGATTATCACGGAGAAGGAAATGCAGATCATCAACGATAAGAGAAGTAAGGAGAAGGGAAAGTAAAGAGCCGGTAATCCTGAAAGAAAAAAGGAGATGGATATCATGAGCACAGAGATCAAGAAGATCAACAATGAAACCTGGATGTTTGAAGAAGGCGGTGTGTATTTTTACCTGCTCTGCGGAGAGGGAAAAGCACTTCTTCTGGACAGCGGGATGAACACTCAAAACATCAAAGAACAAATCTCTGCGATTACCAATCTTCCGGTTGAACTGATGAATACACACGCTGACCGGGATCATATCGGCGGTAATCATGAGTTTGAATGGTTCTACATGCATCCGGCAGAAGCCTCCAACTTGTATAACTCACAGAACGAAGACGGTGTCATCTGTCCGGTCTATGACGGAGATGTGATCCATCTTGGCGGCAGAGATCTGCAGGTGATTGAGCTTCCCGGACACACTCCCGGAAGTATCGCTGTTCTCGATACGAAATACAGATTACTGTTCAGCGGTGATCCTATCCAGGACGGACGTATCTTCATGTTTGGTGTACAGCGTGAGATGCACGCTTATCGTCTGAGTCTGAAACGACTGGATGCTTACCGTGATTGTTTTGGTGAGATCTATCCATGTCATGGATCTGTTCCCGTAAAACCGGCACTCATCGATGAACTATATGAAGCTTCACAGAAAGTGCTGGAGAAAACTCTTCCGTACACGGATGCAGACCTGTTTGGCACAAAAGTCCGGGTGTATCATGCCGGATGTGCGGATTTTATCACAGATTTAAAGTAGTTTGTTAGTTCTTAGACCCAAAGAGTATGCGCTGATCGTCAGCCTGATCTTTGGGTTTTTATCTGTTATTTTTACGGAGCAGACAGAGACATCTGTGCTTCTTCGATCTGTAAAGAAAGAGTGTAACACTCATAGATAAAATCTATGCAAAGTATTAAAACCATATATTTTACTTTATGACTATTATCGTATACATTGAAATCAGGAAGAACTCAAATAACAGGAGGAAGACAATGATTAAACTGTATGATGAAGGCATTTATCTGGTAAACGGTAAAGAGATCGTTAAAGAAAGCGAAGCCGGTAAGGTTGAACAACTGACCGGAAAACCTGCAGATAAAGCTGAAGCAAAGAAAGGCACCATTTCCTACGGTATTCTGGAAGCACATAATCAGAGTGATTCTATGGACAAGCTGAAGATCAAGTTTGATGAACTGACCTCACATGATATTACGTATGTCGGTATCATTCAGACAGCCAGAGCTTCCGGCATGGACACATTCCCGATTCCGTATACACTGACCTGCTGCCACAACTCATTAAATGCTGTTGGCGGTACGATCAATGAAGATGATCACATGTTCGGCCTGACTGCCGCGAAGAAATACGGCGGTATCTTTGTGCCTCCGCATGTTGGTGTCATTCACCAGTATATGAGAGAGATGTCCGCAGGATGCGGTAAGATGATCCTCGGCTCTGACTCCCATACACGTTACGGCGCATTGGGAACCATGGCTGTCGGTGAAGGCGGCGGTGAACTGGATAAGCAGATCCTCGGGGATACCTGGGATAACAACTATCCGGATGTTATCGCAATCTATCTGACCGGTAAACCGAAACCCTGGGTAGGACCTCACGATATCGCGATTGCGATCTGCGGCGCTGTATACAAGAACGGATACGTCAAGAATAAAGTCATGGAATTTGTCGGTCCGGGTGTAGCGTCTATGACCACAGACTATAGAAACGGTGTAGATGTTATGACGACAGAGACAACCTGCCTGTCTTCCATCTGGGTAACCGATGAAGATACACACGCATTCCTGGCGGAACACGGCAGAGGAGATCAGTACAAGAAACTGGATCCGAAAGAAGTCGCCTACTATGACGGCTGTGTATACATCGATCTCGATACCATCAAGCCGATGATCGCACTCCCGTTCCATCCCAGTAATGCCTACGAGATTGATTACCTGTACGAACACCTGGAAGAGATCCTGAGAGAAACCGAGAAGGCTGCCGAAGGTGTAAGCCAGGGCAGAGCTCCGTACACATTGCTGGATAAGATCAAAGACGGTAAATTACAGGTACAGCAGGGAATTATCGGCGGATGCGCAGGCGGTAACTATACCAATGTCGTAGAAGCGAACAACCTGTTAAAAGGCAAATATATCGGTGCCGGAGAATTTACACTGAGTGTATATCCTTCCTCCATGCCTGTATATATGGATCTCAGCCGTAAGGGTATCCTTGCGGATCTGATGGCCAGCGGTGCTGTAATCAAGACAGCGTTCTGCGGCCCGTGCTTCGGCGCAGGTGATACACCGAACCACAACGGTCTCTCCATCCGTCATACAACCAGAAACTTCCCGAACCGTGAAGGCTCCAAGCCGGGTAACGGACAGATGTCTGCGGTAGCTCTGATGGATGCCAGAAGTATTGCGGCTACTGCTCTCAACGGAGGTCTGTTAACCAGCGCGGAACAGTATCCGGAAGCTTTCGGTGATGTGCCGGAATACCACTTCGACCGTGCGCCGTATGATGCCAGAGTATTCTTCGGTTTTGGCAAGGCAGATCTGAAAGAGCCTCTGTTCTACGGGCCGAATATCAAAGACTGGCCGGAACGTCATCCTCTTGGAGAGAATGTATTACTGAAGGTGTGCTCCAAGATTCTTGATGAAGTCACCACGACAGATGAACTGATTCCTTCCGGAGAAACTTCCTCCTATCGTTCCAACCCGCTGGGTCTTGCGGAATTCACCCTGTCCAGACGTGATCCGAAGTACGTCGGAAAGACAAAGGTCGTAGACGCATTGGAAATTGCCAGAGGTAAAGGTGAAGATGTCATTGCCAAAGCACCGGAACTGGCAGAAGTATTCAAGGTCATCAACACGATTCCTGGTAACGAGAACGTGAAGCCAAATGAAACAGAAATCGGATCTACGATCTACGCGAATAAGCCGGGCGATGGTTCCGCACGTGAACAGGCAGCTTCCTGCCAGAGAGTTATCGGCGGTCTTGCGAATATCACGCAGGATTATGCCACAAAACGTTATCGCTCCAACGTCATGAACTGGGGTATGTTACCGTTCCATCTGAAGGGCGAACCGGTGGACTTCGAAGTCGATGATTACATCTATGTACCGAATATCCGCAAAGCTCTGACAGAGAATACTCTGGATGAGATCCCTGCCTATGTCATCAAGAATGGTGAGGCAAAGGAGATCCACCTCTACATCAAGGAAATGACGGCTGAAGAACGTGAAATCGTCAAGGCAGGATGCCTGATCAACTTCAACCGCAATCGTAAAAACGCGTAAATTACTAGATGCCTCGGGGATGAACCGGGGCATTTTTTG
>JAFWFE010000091.1 GCA_017512555.1 Solobacterium sp.
AAAAAAGATAGGATTTTCAACCAATTCCTACCCTTTTTATATTTAATTTATCGATATTTTTTGATATTTATATTACTTCAGACGGAACATATAGAATCGTGGATCAAACAATTTTGATTCTTCCAACAATACTTCTGCATTGGTATACAGTAACACTCCGTCAACTTCCACTAATCCTTGTTTGCCATCTTCATCGTATTTTCCGTCATATAAATAGGGATCCAGCAGTGCATATCTGCCATCTGGTCTCTTGTATAGTGCAGTAATGTAATGCCATCCGTTGGAAAATACTCCAATATGCCCATCTCTGCGGTCACCAGCTACTTTTACCACGGCTGCACCGCCTGCTGCAAGCCATTGATCCAGCTCGTCAAGATCATTTGAGCCTTTATATTCATAATTCATCTTTTCAGCAAAAGCAGGTGCAAAAGGATCAAATTCAGTTCCGATTCCTTCATTGGCATGAGAGGCATAGGACAACTCTATGGCATCTTCCAAAGTAAACTTTGAATTTGGTGTCAGCCTGTCCGCAACCATTACCGCGCAGCATAATCCGCATCCGGCACGTTCTACTGTTGCTATGGATTCCACAGGTTTCATCCCAGGCTGAAAGTTGATATGATCAAACTTACATGCGTCAATTCGCTCTTTATTCGCCAGATAATAGTCATAATCCCGTTTTGATCCTATTTTATACATAAGATGAGGATAATCTAACTGGTTTACAAATTTCATGGCAGCATCCTCCTGAGATGTTAAAATCTTTTATTTTTCTTTTTGTACGTCGATAATGTCATACTTTGACAACGTGATCTGTTTTGTGCCATCCAGGTCTGTACGGAACACATCAATTCCTTTGTCCTCTAAACGACTCAGTAACGTAGGATTAGGATCATAGAATTCATTATCTATTCCCACACTGATTACGGCAATATTCGGACTGGTCTGATCCAGGAAACTATAGGAAGTGGCATCTCCGGAGCCATGATGGCCAAGGCGAAGCACTTCACATTCCAGATTCTCCCCGACAAGATCATATTCTGCCTGTTTTCCTGCATCTCCGGTGATAATGACCCGCATTCTTCCGAAAATGATGGAAATCATAGCAGAATACTGATTCATATCCTCGTAATATGCGTCTGGTTTCGGAGAAATACACTTAACGGATAGATCCTCATTCTCCAGAATCACATCATCCCTGGCGATATATGTCGTCTGTATCTTTTTGTTTTTTAATGTTTGATCCAGTTTTACCGGAGTGTAGGTGTCCGGTGTTACGTGATCCGGTATCTGCGGTGTATAATAACCGCCGATATCGTATTTCTGAATCACCGGAACCAGACCGCCGATATGATCCGCATGAGGATGTGTACCTACGACATAATCTATTCTGGTATATCCAAGAGATTGGATATACTTACTGATCACTGCTCCATATTCCTCTGTACCACCGTCAATCAACATTGTTTCACCATCATTGAATTCTATGAATGTACTATCCCCCTGCCCTACATCGATAAAATGAATACGTATTCTGCTTTCATCAATATCCGGATGAATGATCGGATCCGGGAATACTTCACTGTATATTCCTACGGCATAGATAGATATTAATACACTGAGAATCAGACGAAATAATTTACCTCTTGTAGAACGGGGAAACGGAAACAACATGATGCCGGCAACCAGCGCTGCACAGGCAATCAATGTATCCGTAAAGATCTCACGGCAAAAGAATGCGATCAGGACCACCGCTAATAACGTACGTGTGTTTTCCAGTGCATTCTTTTTTCTTTTCATGAGTAAATCATAATAAAAGGTATCCCTGAATGGAATACCTTTTCAACAAATCCTAACGAATACGTTCTTTCAGATTCTTGGATGCTTTGAATCCCGGTATTTTAGACTCCGCAATTTCAATCGATTCTTTTGTCTGCGGATTGATTCCTGTTCTGGCAGCTCTTGTCTTTACTTCAAACTTGCCGAATCCGGCAATATCTGCCTTGGCACCGTTGGCCAATGTTTCGCTGATTGTATCAAATACCAGATCAACAATCTCCAAAGCTTCTTTTTTTGTCAGATTGTGTTTATCTGCAACAATCTCAGCGAGTTCCTTTTTGTTTAAGTTTTCCATAAATAATTTCTCCTTGTGAACATTATGCATGAAATTTCAGTTTGTTTCAATGCTTGACATTTCCTGAATTATATCTTTGAGGATCTGAAGATACTCATTTTTACTGAGACCTTTTACTCCTGCCGCATTCTTATGTCCGCCGCCGCGGTATACAGAAGCGACTCCATTGATTGGAATTGACTTGGAACGAAGAGAACCGTCATAGACAATTGTCTGTTCCTGTAGACGTTCCACAAATAATACCCAGGCCTGCAGATCTGAAATATGTCCAATCTCATCGATATAGGTCTTTGCTTCAGAAGAATCAATATTCCAGTTCTTCTGATCTTCAAGAGTAATCAATACAGACCCAAACCCGGAATAAGGAATATCCAGCCGGGACCGGACAAAAGACGCAAACTGAAAACTGCTCAGAGACTGGTCAAACAATTCTCGGTTAATTCCGGGGATATCAATACCCTTATTCGCAAGTACAGCTGCCGCAGACAATGTTTTACCGGTAGTATTCGAAGTACGGAAACATAGTGTGTCCGTCAGAAGACCTTTGTATAAATATCCGGCGGTAACGGAAGAAAACTGCTTTTCTGACTGTTCCGCAAAGATTTCTGTCAGAAGTTCGCATGTCGCGGCTGCTTCTGTGTAGATATACATGGCATTGCCGAAGTCATCGGAGACAGGATGATGATCGATCCGCAGGATATACGCAGCCTGCAGGAAACGCTGGTCATCTGTACGTTCTGCCGTAGCGCTGTCCAGGACAACCGCCAGACTTTGGCTGATCAGTTCTTCCGGGGCTTCGTCATTCGGCGGGAAGATTCCCTGTGAGCACCGTTCCGTACCGAGCGCGTACACCTGTTTTTCAGGGTAATTCTCCTTGAGCCACTGTTTCAGACCAAACTGAGACCCTACCGCGTCACAATCCGGATGGGTATGACGAAAAATCGTAATCACGTCATACTGTTCAAATAAAGATACTATCTCTTGTCTGGTAATCATCAGATACCTAATAAACGACAAGTATCTCTGGCAATGACTACTTCCTCATTGGTCGGAACAACATATACTTTTACCTTGGATCCAGGTTTGGAGATCAGGCATTCTTCACCATGAACCTTGGCATTGAGATCATAATCGATACTCAGGGACAGAGCTTCTTCCAGACCCTTCAGGATACGTTCACGCATCTTGACATCATTCTCACCAAGACCTGCGGTGAAGGCAATCGCGTCCACATGACCGAGCTGAGCAACATAACCGCCGACGACGTTGACGACACGGTTGCGGTATACATCAACGGTGATCTTTGCGCGTTCATTGCCATTGTCATAGGCTGCCTGGACATCTCTGGCGTCACTGCTGATTCCGGACAGACCAAGCATACCGGATTTCTTGTTCAGGTAAGTATCCATTTCATCTGGTGTGCATCCCAGTTTCTTCATCATATAGAAGACGACTGTAGGGTCGATATCACCACTTCTGGTACCCATCATGATACCGCCAAGAGGTGTAAGACCCATGGAAGTGTTCACACACTTACCGTTATGGATTGCGGTAATCGAAGCACCATTTCCTAAATGACAAGTGATCATGTTCAGCTTTCGGTAATCTTCACCCATGAGTTCAGCAGTTCTGCGGTTAACATACTGATGGCTGGTACCGTGTGCGCCGTAACGGCGGATCTTATAATCGGTATACCATTCCCAAGGTACCGGGAACAGATAAGATTCCGGAGCCATGGACTGATGGAACGCTGTGTCAAACACAAAGACATGTCCGATCTGCGGGAGTGCTTCTCTGAATGCTCTGTAGCAGACAAGATGCGCAGGATTGTGCAGCGGAGCCAGTTCACATAACTCATCGACTTTCGCTTCTACATCCTCTGTAACGACGGCAGACTGGTCAAAGTAAGCGCCGCCCTGGACGATACGATGTCCGGCACCCTGGATCTCATCCAGACTCTCAACGATACCATATTCAATTAAAGATTTCAGAAGCAGGTCTACAGCTGCCTTGTGATCCGGCAAAGGAAGTTCAGTAATGATCTTCTTACCATTTACCTTGATGGTAAAGGCACCCATTGCCTGACCGATTCTCTCTGCCTGTCCGGAAGTCAGTACCTTCTCTGCAGGCATGTCGAATAACTGGAATTTCAAAGATGACGAACCTGAATTAACCGCAATAACTTTACTCATAATTTCCTCCAATTTCTGTTTCAATACATTTATCGATCAGTTCGCTGACGTTTTGTCCACTGATTGACTTTATTTTAGTATAGATTTCTCTTCTATGAATACTGGATTTTACCATCTGCAGGATTTCTTCGTAATGGGACAGTTCTTTCCGGCAGCGGGATAAGGTATCATGTACTGCTGCCCGGGAGATTTTCATCAGTTCCGCAATCTCCTGCAGAGAAAGATCCTGCCGGTAATACAAATCACAGATCTCCTGTTGTTTCTCTGTCAGTAATTCCCCGTAGAAATCCAATAATAGATTCATTTCCAGACGATCAGGCATGATCCAGACCCTCAGAAATACTGTAGAGATAGCTGTCCAGATCAAACGGACGCAGATCTTCCGGCTGTTCACCAAGTCCGATATAACGCACAGGAAGCTTTAATTTATGCTTGATTGCCAGGACGATACCACCCTTGGCTGTACCATCCATCTTGGTCAGAATGATCCCGGTAAGCTTCGTACTGTTATTAAACACTTCCGCCTGGGCCAGACCGTTCTGTCCGGTTGTCGCATCCAGGATCAACCAGGTATTGTGCGGAGCACCGGGAATTTCCTTGTTTGCGACCCGGTTCATCTTGCTCAGTTCCTGCATCAATGTCTGTTTATTCTGCAGTCTTCCGGCAGTATCACAGATCAGGATATCAATATCATGTTCCTTGGCATACCGGCATCCGTCAACAATGGCGGCACTGGGATCCCCGTTCTCCCTGCCCTTGATACATGGTACATCGAGACGTTCTCCCCATTGGGCAAGCTGTTCTATCGCGCCGGCACGGAATGTGTCTACTGCCACAAAGGCAACACTCTTTCCCCGTTCCTTGTACATACGGGCTAATTTTGCGGCAGTCGTGGTTTTCCCGCTGCCGTTGACCCCTTCCAGTAGAATCACGGTAGGACCATCTTCGTTGTATACTTCAGGATCATCAGGAATCTCTTCATAGAGTTCCTTCATGATCTGTAAAAGGAAGCCCATGGCCCAGTCAAAGGATACCTTGGGATAATCCTCCGACATCTTCTTCAATCTCTCACAGATCATATCCGCGATATCGATACCGATATCACTCTCCAGCAGTACGATGGTCAACTGTTCCAGAAATTCATCGTTAATGCCGTCAAAATCCTTTTCCATATCTTTCAGCTGATCGCCGAAAACAGATTTGCTTTTTTGGAATCCCTGCAGATACACCGCACGGTCATTTTTCAAGCCAAAGGCTTTTTTCAGTGAATCAAGAAAACTCATGCTTGTGCCTCCGTTTCCTTATCTGCGTAATTCAGAGCGTCACGGATCTCTACTTTCAACATCTGGGATACACCCTGATGCTGCATGGTTACGCCATACAGGACATCCGCATTCTCCATTGTGCCCGGTCTGTGCGTGACAACGATAAACTGGGTCCTGTCCGTATAACGATGCAGATACTGCGCAAAACGCTCGACATTGCTCTGGTCCAGCGCAGCTTCAACTTCATCCAGGATAACCATCGGCACCGGTTTGACCTTCAGAATCGCAAATAATACGCATAACGCGATCAGACTCTTTTCACCGCCTGAGAACAACATATTGTTCTGTACGGATTTTCCCGGAGGCTGCGCATCAATATCAATACCTGTATTCAGGATATCCGAAGGATCCTCCAGGATCAGACGCGCCTTACCGCCTCCGTATAATGTACGGAAGATATCGTTGAATTCCACATTGATCCGGTCAAACATTTCCTTGAACTGTTTGGTCATGACACGGTCCATCTCGTCGATTGCCGCCAGGATCTTATCTCTGCTTTCCGTCAATTCATCAATCTGTTTTTTCAGGAATTCATAACGTTCATTAACTTCGTTATATTCTTCCGGCGCATTCATGTTGATGTTGCCAAGATGCTCGATATCACTACGTAACTGCAGGACTTCTTCCCTGGCATTTTCCGTAGATACATCGCTGATCTTGGTTCTGGCAAATTCATAGGTCAGCTGGTATTCCGAAGCCAGACGCTGCAGGGAATTCTCCATCCTTGTCTCCAGACGTCCCTGGTCTACCTTGATCGCATTGGCACTGGCTGTCGCAAATTCCTGGTCTTTGCGTAACTGACGCAGCTGCTGTTCCTTACGGTCAATATCCGTACTCATGGTGATTCGTTCTTCACGTTTCGCCTTGATCGTCTGGGTCAGTTCATCTCTGCGGGAATATGCTTTATTCAGTCTGACAATATAGTCATCTGCTTCTGTTTCCGTACCCGGTTCAGATTCATCGGATCCCAACAGAGACAGATCATTCTTCAGTTTCTCATATTTCGCTTTCTTGGCGTCCAATACCGGTTCCAGGGAAGCCAGAGCGATACGGTTCTGCTGGAGGCTGCGGGAGATCAGATCCCGGTCCTGCTGGGCTTTTTCCATATTCTTCCGGGCTAGCTGGACACGGGCTGTCTGCGCATCGATTGAAGCGTTGATTTCATTCGCTTCCTTCTGCGCTGTAACCATGGTCGTACTATGCTTGGTCTTACCGCCGGTCATGGAACCGCCGCGGTGAATGACCTCACCATTCAGGGTAACGATCTTATATAAACGATTGGTCAGTGTAGACAATTCATTGCCGTTCTCAATCGTATCCACGACTAATACATTATCCAGAAGACTTTCTACTACAGGTGTATATTTCTTGTCAAATTGGACAAAGTCCCCTGCTGTACCCAGGAAGCCTTCGGTATTCTCACAGATAACCATTGCTTCTTTGGATACCCAGTGCGGCTGACACACCGTTAACGGCAGGAATGTCGCACGTCCGCTCTGATTCCTGGTCAGGAAGCGTATCGCGTCACGAGCGGAAGCTTCGTTGTTTGTGACAATGTTGTACATAGCCCCGCCGAGAGCTTCGGAAATAGCCTCTTCATATCCATCTTCTGCCTTGATTACCTGACCAATGACACCAAGGATTCCGGGCAGCGCATTCTGGTTATCCATGATAGATTTTGTGCCGGACTGTCTGGCCGAGGAAAAAGGATCCCGGAGCAGATTCTCCAGATACGCCTTCTGGCTCTCCAGACTCCGTAACATGATCTGTGCCTGTTCATACTCTGTGTTGTAGTCAAACAGGGATTGCGCTGTCGTTGAAAGATTCTCACTGTTCAGCTTGATTTCCCTGTTCAGGGCATCGTATCGTTCCTGACGGTCTTCGTACTCCAGACGAGCAGCTTCAAGAAGGTCTCTGGTTTCCTTGATCTTCTGTTCCTTATTCCCTGTCTCGATGATGTATTTACGACGCTCATCCATCTCCGCCTTACGTGCCTCCAGAGATGTGATCTCATCGACATTCTTCATCAGTTCATCTTGTAAGGTATTTACTTCCCTGTCCAGTGTGTTAACCTTCTTGCGATCTTCACCAATCCGGTTCTCACTGACCTGAATACTCGTGGAATACATCTGTGCCTTTGTTTCAATATCAAAAAGCGTTTTCTTGGTTTCTTCGATCTGCTGGTTCAGTTCATCAATATCCTGTACAAGGACGGTGATTTCGATCTCTTCCAGTCTCTTCTTTTTTTCCCGGTAGATTTCTGCTTTACGGGCTGCCCGTTTCAGCGGGGATACCTGTTTTTCCAGTTCATTCAGGATATCCTGACTCCGTTCCAGGTTATTCCTGGTACGTTCCAGCCGGCTTAAAGATTCAATCTTACGTTTCTTATACTTTGCTACACCGGCAGCTTCTTCAAAGATTCCTCTTCGCTCCAATGGCTTGGCTTCTGCAAAAGAAATAACATTACCCTGACTGATGATACTCAGTGAATCCTTGCCAAGACCGGTATCCAGGAACAGTTCCACCACATCACGTAATCTTACGCGATTGCGGTTGATCAGATATTCCGCATCACCAGAATCCCGGAATAAACGCCTGGTCACTTCAATTTCATCATTCTCAGTATTCAGAATATGTCCGGAATTATCAAAGACAAGCGTAACTTCTGCCATGTTTAACATACGTCTGTCCGCGCTTCCGGCAAAAATAACATCGAACATCTTCTCGCCGCGCATCTGTCTGGCACTTTGTTCGCCCAGTACCCAACGTACAGCATCCGCAATGTTGGATTTGCCGCATCCATTTGGACCGACGATTCCGGTAATCGGATATTCAAATGTAATAATCGTTTTATCCGCAAAGGATTTAAATCCCTGCATTTCAATCCGCTTTAAAAACATCGGTTTCTCCTTAAATTACTCGATTATTATACCAAATCCATTACTTCAATAAAAGGTTAATCCATGGGAACAATAATAACCCTGATTATAATTATCAGAAATGTATTTCAGTGATTGTTGTAACCATCTCCTTCTAATTTTTCTTCGAGTCTTTTCAGATACTTTCTCGTTAAATTTACAGATTCAAGACTTTGCTAGCATCCCATGACTACTGCCAGTATTTTCACGCCTTTATATTCGGACCATAAGGAAATCATCAAGATTATTACGGTTAATACCATGACCGATACTACATTCTCAAGCATCTTTAATTCAAACATTGTATACTCCCCTTTCTAACAAAGGGATTAAACCATTTTCAAGATACATTTTTCCTGCCAGCCGGTATGACACGAATAAAAAAGAGTGATTCACTCACTCTTCTTACTTGTTCTTCAGAATTTCGATGATTTCTTCCAGAGCCTTGGTTTCATCAGATTTGACAGGTTCTGCAGGTGCAGGTTCCGGTTCCGGTTCTTTCTTGGCTGTCAGCTTGTTGATTCCTTTGACAAGGAAGAAAATGCATAACGCGATGATCAGGAAATCGATGATATTCTGGATGAACTGCCCATACTTCAGATAGACATTGACATCTTCAGCACCCTTGTCGACTAACAGAACTTTCAGTGCTGAGAAATCCTGAATACGGAAAATAGCAGCGATCAGCGGCATAAGCATATCGTTGACCAGTGAGGATACGATCTTACCGAAAGCGGCGCCGATCATCATGCCTACAGCCAGATCCATGACATTTCCCTTGAGTGCGAATTCCTTAAATTCTTTCATAAAACTCTTCATGATACCCCTCCTGAATTTTATTGGATTCTGCATTTAATTCTACCGTCAGAATCAGATATTTTCCATATGCTTTTCCGGAATTTTGCATAAATGGTTTATTTTCAAGGATCTCGGTATAGCCGGGATGGTGGATCAGCGGGAACCGGTTTCCCTGTAAGTCGATTAATTCCTGCGTATTCTTTGCCAGACCGTCTTTGATATACATGAGTGTGCGTCTTCCGTAGACAGGAACGTATACGGGAGGTACAAAGCCATGGCGTGAAACAAACGCTTCCAGCATCTTCTCCACCTGTAATTCATTGACTTCTGAAGACAGGATGACCGCTTCAATTCCTGTCATGGAGTACAGATATTCCAACGCGTAACTGTTGGCGGCATTCAGATTCATTCCCGCAATACAGTGATCCAGAGGATGATTTAACATGCCGGTTTCGCTGAGTAACGCATGAGACAGACTGGTATCGGGAATTCCCTCTTCGTTCACTACCGGATATTTGTGATATGTACCGGCCTGGTGTGTCTCTGTGACGTTGCATTGTTCCGGATAACGTATAGAGCTCTCGCCATGGTGCTCAATGACCATCCGGTATTCCGGCATTGGTTTTTCCTGAAGTTTGATCTGCGGTGTTACTCTCCCGTTACGTGTATGGATACGGGAACGCTGTTCCGCAAGTTTGCGGTAGGCTTCCCGGCGTACCTGGTTGATCTCACTGACCGGCAGGAAGATCTCTTCCAGTTTTCCTGTACAGGATACGATATGGAACGGATAGGTATCTGTCTTATCCAGAATTGTATATAGTTTCTCTGCGGTAATTGGTGCTTTCAGGGCTTTCTGGCATGGTACAGAGCTTTTTTCTGTTACCGTGTGTCCGTCTTCATCTTTCACCGTTATCGTCAGATAATCGCCTGAAACAGCCTCATACGTGAGATTTACCGGTATGTTGGCAGGTAACTGCCGGATACGTCCTTCAATCTCTTCCAGCAGATGTTCATCACTGGTAAGTCTGACTTCCGCATTCTTCTTCGGACGTAAATCTGAACGATAAGTCAGCCACACTGTATCCCCTTTTTCACCCTTATCGGTATACTTCCCGTTCTTCAGGATCTTTACTGCCGTTAACCCGATATCTTCTTTCTCATTCAGGATACGCAGACCATCACGCTGATGCAGCACATGCGTCAGTTTCACCGCCACCTGGTCACCCCGTACTTCTTGTACATGACCTAAAAGTATTCCCTGATGATTGGGACGGTACGGATTCATCCTGTCTCTGCGGTCCGCGTGAAACAGATGACCTTCGGTAAATTCCCGGTTAAACAAGCTCAGTAACTGTTCATGACGCAGAGGATCCACAGTATAGGATTTACCCTCATAGTAGGCATCAATGGCTTCCCGGAACGTCTTTACCACCAGATATACATACTCCGGACGTTTCATCCGGCCCTCGATCTTGATACTGCATACCCCCGCTTCAATGATCTCCGGCAGACGATCAATGATATTCAGATCCTTCGGACTGAGTAAGTACTGATATTTACTGTCACGATCTGTACAATACTTCATCCGGCAGTACTGCGCGCACATTCCGCGGTTGCCGGAACGGTTCTTCAACGCGGAACTCATCAGACACTGCCCGCTGTAACTGATACATAATGCCCCGTAACCGAAAACTTCCACCTGTATGCCTTTTCCGGTGATCCTGCGGATGATCTCCAGCGGTGTTTCTCTGGCAATCACAATTCTTGAGGCTCCCTGGGAAGACATAAACAAAGCCCCGTCTTCGTTATGGATGTGCATCTGTGTTGAACAATGTACCTCCAGATCCGGATACTCCGTACGCAGACGATAGAATAGTCCAAGATCCTGTACGATCAGCGCATCCACATCATTTTCATACAGGAACTGTACTTCCTTCATGACATTCCCGATCTCGGTTTCAAAGTACAGCGTATTCAAGGTGACGTAGATACGGATACCGCGCAGATGACAGAAAGAGATCGCTTCCAGGTATTCATCATGAGTGAAATTTCCCGCAAACGCACGCGCAGAAAATGTGCTGAGACCCAGATATACCGCGTCACAGCCTCCTGCCGCAGCCGCATACAAGGACTGCATATTTCCGCAAGGTGCCAATAATTCAATCTTTTTCCGCATACTCTCTTATCTTTCTGTATTCCCGGATTAGGTCATCCATACGATATCTGGCATTTGCCGAAGAAGTACTTGGCAAGGTAATCTGCGGAAGATCTGTATGAATATACTTCTGGTATAGTTCAGAAGCTTTCCTGCCGTTGGTAAATATCGTATGTATACCGGTATTTCTGATCAATCCCGGAATATCGTTGACCAGAACATCCGTAATACTTTCATCCCTGCTTCCGATGATCGTACACTGCGCGATCACATCCCACAGCGCAATACGGTGACGCAGGCAGAACTCTTTCCTGTCGGTGATTTCTTCTTCAAACACTGCTGCTAAAACACTCCAGAAACGATTCATCGGGTTGGCATAATAAAACATCTCTTCCCGGGATATTACTGACGGAAATGAGCCAAGAATCAATACTCTGGCATTCTCATCAATGATTGGTTTCAGCGGATGTACGATCCTTGTCCCGGTATTTCCTGCCTGTTTCATTACAGATACCTCAACAGATACCGTTCAAACCCGTTCTTTTCATCAATTCTGCCTGCTTTGATCTCCTGATCCAGATCAGCCAGAGCACTCAATCTCTCCAAGAGATCACGAGAGGAACATCTCCCGGCGCTGCGCAGATCCAGAGAAGGATAATTCCTGCCGGTATATCTGCGGATCTCTTCCTCTCCCATACCCAGTTCATTGCAGACCACGGAGTTATAGATACCGCGGATCTGTGAGGCAAGTACGGGAATCAGGTTTGTATAAGTCATATGTTCGATCTCTATACACTCGTTCAGGGCACGGAAGGTGCCTTCTGTATCCCGGCGGATAAACGCATTCCCAAGTTTCCAGTGATTTACTTCCGGATTGATATAGACCAGGTGTTCGATATCTTTCAGATTCAGGTTCTTTTCCCCGTACAGAAGGATACTGTCCAAAGCCACATGGAACATGGTAGTACTGCCGTTGATCCTGAGTTTGAATTCTTCCAGGGCGTCTGCCGTCATCCGCAGTTGATGTTTCTGAAGTTCGATATCAATATACCGTTCCAGTTCTTTCGGGGATTTCTGGCTGAAAGTCAGGATATCTACAGTCTTCCCGCGGTACTTCTCCAGGATCTTGTATTCTCTCGTTCTCTTATCTGCGTCATAACCGTAACAGACCAGAATCAGATCGGAACTGTCATTCGGCATCTTGCAGTACTCTTCCAGAAGATCCGCGTTATTCATCGTATTCTTTTTTTCTTTCCCTGTTTTTTCCCCACCGGAATTCAGGAAGTACGGGTCATTGACCACGACTGCGCGGTTTTCACTGAACAGGGAGATGGTATTGCAGTATGTCAGAGCCTGCGACAGAGAAAAAGAACGTACAGACGCGTCAAAACTGACAATATTCTCCGGATCCAGATCTTTCCGGCTCAATAACGCATTCTTTTTCTTAGACAAGAAATAGATTTCTTTTCCTTCCAGGAGATAGATCATACGCCTATTATACCAACGATTTCCAGATGAATTCACATGACTTCTTTACAGAATACTGATTTTCCCGGTACTGGTATACAGGAGATTGATGAACGGCAGACAAAGAATCGTGATATCCCCTTCTTCGGCAGTATTCAGGTACGGGATATGTCTTTGTAACAGTCTCTGCAGTGTTACTTCGTGGGGATGGTGATAGCCGTTGTGTAAGCCTGAAGAGATGATTGCCAACTGCGGCTGTACCTGATCCAGTAAAGCATCGGAAGTCCCTGTTTTACTGCCGTGATGTGATACTTTCAGCACGTCGCATTTCAGATCATCATACACAGAAAGGATCTCTTTTTCAGTATCCATATCCGCGTCTGCCATCATCAGATAGTTCTTGTGATTCAAAGAGAAATACTCGACCAGACTGTTCTGGTTAGGATCCTCACTTTCCATCATGTTCAGATCCGCTGTAGTAAACTCCCGGATTCTGATCAGGGAATGATGTTGATCAATGATCTGCGAAACACTAAGTGTATTGAGAAGATTATCCCTGTTTCCGTCATGATCATCATCTTCATGCGTGAGGATCAGCGCGTGCAGGTGGTCGACAGATTTCGCGTTCAGATAAGTATGCAGGGAATTCCAGGCGGATCGTCTGCCGGTATCGATCAGGATATTCGTCAGATTCAGCGGTGCGCGGATCAAAATCGAATCCCCCTGTCCCACATTGATGAACGTGACTTCCGCACATGGATGAAATAAGCCGAAAAACTGGAAAACAAGCAGAAGAAGAATACGCATTCTGGCAATCTTCCGTGATTCTCTCAGCCTGTAAATGAGGACAATAAAAAGGAGCAACCCCAGTCCAAGCATATTCCCCGGCAGTGAAGTAAGATTCAATACCTGCAGGATACAATCAAAACCATAGATCATTTTCTCGATCGGGATGACCGGTACCAGTAATGTACAAACCGCGATAAACCAGAAGAACCCGTACAACGGTAACAGAATACCCACCAGCAGGATCTGTACCGGATTCATCTGGTTAAACAAGATGCTTTGCGTACATAAGCCGAAGAAATAACCTGTTGTCTTATCCCTGCCGAAAAACAGATATCGAACACGGAATAACACGCAGATCAGAAAGACCCGGCTCAGAATCATGTGCCGGTAGAAAAACATCAGGAGTAATAATGTCAATCCGTAGCGGTTTCTCGCGTCCAGACGTGTATAGGAAAACAACCGGTACAGAAAAGAATGAACCAGTGTAAAGGGAAAATGATACATCACGCACAGAAACAACTGTATATAGACCAGGATCTTTTTTCTTGTGTCACGGTCCATGTAGTATTTCAGGACATACTCTATTCCGTAAAGGATACCCACAAACGAAAAACCGGAATACTCCAGAAAACTGGAAAGATCCAGACGGGAATCATTGACCCCCAAAGCGATGCGTAACAGCGCACTTCTGCGGTCCTCCTGTACTACGGTGGATATTCTCTTCTGTATCCATCCCCGCATACTATACGTATCTCCAAGAGTCTCATACGAAGAGATACGGCAGCTGTAGAAAACTTCCCGGGCATTCATTGTTTCCCGGAATGTTGTGCCGTAAGTCACCGGGGAGGATTCAATTCTTTCCGGTGCACAGGAAAAAGAGATTTCAGAATCCAGAACCGGAATCACTTCCGTATGAAGCAGAAGACGTGTGTTCTTCTGCTGTACAATACACCAGGATTTCCCGATATCCGTAACTCGGCCGGTGTGGATCTCCGGGATCTGATCGTTATACAACGGTATGTGATACAACAATAAGATTCCGATAAGAAATAGTATATTCTTCCAGCCGAAGCGTATGATCCAGTAACTGGCGATCAGCACAAATGCCGCATACCATCTCTCCCCGGCATGTAAAAAGAGATAGACCAGTACAGCTGTAATCAACAGTTCTTCCCGCAGATCTTTCAGAGACATATATAATCCTGCAGAGAAGTAAACTTCTTCTCACCGATTCCCTTGACCTGTTGAAGATCTTCCAGGTTTTGAAACAAGCCATGTTCATTTCTGTATTCAATAATCTTTCCGGCGGTATTCGGACCGATTCCCGGTAACAGGCATAATTCTTCCAGATCTGCGGAATTGATGGATATCCTGTGTTCTTCTTTCTTTTTCGGGATATAAACAACATCCTTGTCCTTCAATATCGTCTGTAAATTGATACCGGAAAGGTCTGCGTCATCACTGATCCCGCATAACTCCAGAAGCTCCTGAATACTCGTATACGGCTCTAATTCATAGATTCCCGGCTGTAATACTTCCCCTTCCGCAGTAACCTTGATTTCTCCCTTATTCAGCCTTGTAAGATCTACAGCTTCCAGTTTCACCGGCAATACAGCGGTCAGACACAAAAGAAAAATAAGTAGTCGTTTCATCGAAACCTCCTACTTATTTCATAGTATGTAAATTTTGATTTCCCTACTGGATCTTGAGTATTTTTACTTCATAGGGGATCTTGGCCTGAACTGTAACCGTAGATCCTGCTTTCTTATCCAGAATTGCCTGAGCCAGCGGAGTTTCGTTGGACAGTTTTCCGTTGAGAGGATCCGCTTCCGTAGAACCAACGATCGTATAGGTATCTTCCTGATGAATATCCTGGAATTCAACCGTTACGGTAGAACCGATACGTACAGTTTTGGAAGAACTCTTCTTGGTATCGATCAGTTCATAGTGATCCAGCATGTTCTCCAGTTCGGAGATCCGGCTTTCTACCTGTGCCTGTTTATCTCTGGCCGCATCATAATCCGCGTTTTCGGAAAGATCGCCCAGTGCACGTGCTTCTCTCAGTTCTTTTTTGTATTCTTCACGAACGACATGGACAAGATGATGATACTCATCCTGCAGTTTCTTCAGACCTTCTTCTGTTACATAGATTTTATTCTCTGACATACTATACTCCTTTAAGCGAATGAATTATATCATTCTCACTGACATGACGCTATATTTTTTGTACGGAATCATCATACTTCCGCAGATCAACCACAAACTCCGAACTACCGGTAAGATTCCCGCAAGAATCATAGCTGAGATCAAGGCCGATCAGTTCTTCATCTCTTTCCAGTAACTTCTTCAGAAAGATCCTGTCTCCTTCCCAGAGTTCAAGAGCCATGATGTCCTCTTCCCTGATCCAGGCAAGGGTTCCCTCGCTGCATTCCGGGGTATCCATGCGGGATGTTTCCGCTGTATACAGCCACATGCACTCGCTCTCTTCCCCTTCGTAGAAGAAATTCACAATACCGCGGAAATCCAGTGAATCCGGTACGATTCCGGTTTCTTCACGTATCTCCCGCAAAGCACCGTCACGTATACTTTCACCGGCTTCAGCCTTACCGCCGACACCGATCCATTTTCCGGCATTGATATCCTTCTTTTTCTTATTCCTCAGCATCATCAGCCACAGACGCTCATGACGCAGATAGATCAGTGTATAGTCCTTTCCTTCATCGCAGATACTTTTTGACATTGGCCTCGTGTTCCGCCAGGGTTTCCGCATAGTGGATCTGTCCGGTTCCTTCAACATCCGCCATGAAATAATAGTATTTATGCTTTGCCGGATGTAATGTGGAATGAAGCGCGTCATAACCCGGATTCATGATCGGTCCCGGAGGCAACCCCGCATACTTATATGTGTTATACGGAGAATCGTAGTCACCATTGACTTCACATGCCCACCAGTTGCCGTCCTTCGCAAAGTCAATTGCGTAACACACCGTGGAACTGGACTGCAGAGGCATATCGATATCCAGACGATTCCAGAACACGCCGGAGATCCTTTCCATCTCTTCCACAAGTCCGCTTTCATACTGGACGATACTCGCAAGCGTATAGATCTCGTGAATACTGAGCTTGTTCTTTGCCATGTCATCCTTGAGACTGTTGTATACCACAAGACTCTGGTCCAGAATCTTTTCCGTAACTTCCTTCGCTGTTGTCTCCTGGAAGAACCGATAGGTATTCGGAGCCAGATATCCTTCCAGACGGATACGGATGTTCGGGTTGAACACTTCTTCCGTGATAAAAGGATAGCGGTCCATCAGGGAACGGATATACGTCTCATCGTTCCACAAAGCCAGTAGTTCCTCTTCGGTCACATTGGTTGCGGCAGCGACCTTTGAGGCGATATCCTTAGCCCAGTCACCTTCCACGATCGTAACCGAAGTATCATAGACAATGGCCTTGGTCGGATCGTTGATTACTTCCAGAATCTGTTGTACATCCCAGCTCTTATCCAGTTCGTATTCACCAGTCTTGATGTTGCTCAGATTATTCTTTCTCGCATAGAGATAAGCAGAATTATCATCCCGGATGATTCCCTGTTCTTCCAGCTGTTTCGTTACCGACTTCAGTGTAGAACCGCCGACGACCTCAAAAGATACCACTTCTGATTCCTTGGCTACAGGTTTCAGGTTGGATTTATACCGTAGGAAAAAGATCCCGCCTGCCAGTGCGGCAGCGACCAGTAACAGGAATAAGATACGTAAAGGTCTTATTCTTCTCTTTTTTCTGCGTCTTGTCTTACTCATCCACTTCCTCGTCAAAGGCTGCCAGAACCTCTTCACACATCTCCAGGATTTCCGGATCTTCTACAGCTTCAAGATTACCGTCTTCATCATAGGTAAACGCATAGATACTCTCGTCTTCTCCTTTTGGATCTCTGATCAGGACATAGTTGTTACCCTGTTCATCTTCGAAAGTAAGTACGATCTCCATCGTGTATTCTTCACCGTTATCATCCACAAGAATAATTGTATTGTCTTCCATGAATACCTCCATAACAAAAGGCGTTAAACGCCTTTATTTTGAATCTAAATAACTTTGCAGGATCTGGACTGCAGCCATCTGATCAATGATCTTTTTGCGTTTTTTTCTGGATACATCCGCAGCGATCAGGATCTTCTGAGCAGCTGCTGTAGTCAGTCTCTCGTCCCATAAAACCACCGGAATGGACACATGTTCCTCCAGCATAGCTTTAAAATCTTCACTGATATGCCCGCGTATGCCGATATCCCCGTTCATATGCTTGGGCAGACCAAGAACGATCTCATCCGGTTTCTCCCGTTTAATTACTTCCAATACCTTTTCCAGACATTGTTCATAATTATCCGGCTCAAAACGGACAGTCTCAACAGCCCTGGCAACAATACCCATCGGATCACTGATTGCGATTCCGCAGGTAACACTGCCAAGATCAAGACCTAAAGATCTCTTCATTCAGCGTGTTCCTCAAGGTAAAAGCGGACAAGCTCCTCAATGATCTCGTGTCTTTCCACAGACTGGATAATACTGCGCGCATTCTTGTGACTGGAAATATAGGCAGGATCATTGGAAATCAGATAGCCAGCCAGCTGATTAATTGCCGTATACCCTCTTTCCTCAAGTGCTTCCTGCACGAGTTTGAGTACCTGACAGATATTTTTTCTTCTTACTTCATCCGCGTTAAAACTAACAGTCGGCGAAATATCAGTCTGTTTCATTACACATCACCTCACTTAGATAAATATTAGAACAAAAGAAGTAAAATGTGTAGACACTAAATCAACATTGTCTTATTTTTTCACGTACAGCTTCGATTGCGTCGGGGATCTTTGAGAGATTTCTGCCTCCGGCCTGTGCCATATCCGGTCTTCCGCCGCCCTTGCCGTCCGTTTTCTCTGCCGCAAGACGCACCAGATCACCGGCTTTGAGACCCTTGTCAATCATGGTCTTGGAAGCTGCGCAGACAAAGGTAACCTTATCCTCGGAAGTATTCGTAACAAATACGATTCCTTCCTTCATCCGGTTTCTCAGCATCTCCGCATATCCCTTCATCCGGGAGATCTCCATATCCTTTTCCTCAACGAACAATACCGGAATACCGTTGATTTCTTCCGCGTTCTTCAGTCTGGCATCCGCTTCCGCAGATAATGCCTTGGCCTTGGCTTCTGCGACTTCTCGGCGAAGCTCCGCATTCTCATTCATCAGCTGGGCAATCCGTTCCTGCAGACCCGCAGAACTCTGCATCTTCAGCATTTTCGCGGTATCCTTCAGATACTCTTCGGAAGAACGGAAATCTTCGTACGCAGGAAGTTTCGTCTTCGATGTGATACGGCGTACACCGGAACCGATGGATTCTTCACTGATGATCTTGAATACACCGAGATCACTGGTATTGCGGGCGTGTGTGCCGCCGCAGAATTCCTTGGAGAAATCACCCATGGACACAACTCTTACGGTATCTCCGTACTTCTCATCGAACAGAGCGATGGCACCGCTGTTCTGGGCATCTTCGATACTCATGACTTCGGTGGTTACCGGCAGACACTGCGCAATCTTCGCGTTGACCAGATATTCTGTCTGCTTCAACTGTTCTTCGGTCATCTTCTCATAATGAGTAAAGTCAAAGCGCCCGTAATCCGGTCCGTTGTAGGAACCTGCCTGGGCGACGTGATCACCTAATACCTGACGCAGCGCGGCCTGTAACAGATGCAGGGAAGAATGGTTTGCCCTGGTCATCTCACGACGTTCTACATCGATCTCACCATGAACGGTATCCCCTTCGGATATCGTTCCCTTAGTAATCTCGATATGGTGCAGGCTCTGCTTGTGCGGTGCTTTCTTGACATCGGTTACCTTTGCGTCAAAGCTGTCATTCCAGATCTTTCCGGTATCCGCAGTCTGTCCGCCGGATTCCGCGTAGAAGCTGGTTTCTGCCAGGATCACATCACCGTAATTAGACAGCGAAGATACACGTACACCATCCTGGAACAGAGCGATGACTTTGGATGTACAGGTATTCTCCGTATACCCGGTAAAGACAGATTCTTCTTCAGAGTCCATCAGATCCTTGGATTGTGAACTCATACTCTGTTCATTTCCTCTGGCGTCTCTTGCACGCTGTTTCTGCGCCTGCATTTCAACGTCAAAGCCTTCCTTGTCTACGGTATACCCGGCTTCTTCAGCAATCTCTGTCGTTAATTCACTCGGGAATCCGTAGGTATCATAGAGTTTGAACATGACACTGCCGGGCAGGACTTTCGTATCCTGGTGCTTTGCCAGTTCCTGATTCAGTAACATCTCGCCGTTGGTTAAGGTTGCGTGGAAGGATTCTTCTTCTGTCTTGACCAGACGGGACACGAGTTCTACTTTGTCCAGAAGATACGGGTAATACCCCTTCATGTTTTCCGCAACGATCTTGACCAGTTTATACATGAAGCTGCCTTCGATACCGAGTTTGATGCCGTAACGTACAGCTCGGCGCAGAACCCGGCGTAAAACATAGCCACGTCCTTCGTTGGAGAATGTCGCGCCGTCCGAGATTGCGAATGTTACGGTACGGATGTGGTCCGCAATGACCCGGTAAGCCATCTTGTACTGCGGATCACTGTAAGGATGTTTGGCATACTCTTCACAGGCATGGATGATCGGCAGGAAGAGATCTGTATCAAAGTTGGTTTCTCCGCCCTGGATCAGACATACCAAACGTTCCAGACCCATACCGGTATCGATATTTTTCTGCGGGAGTTCCTTGTACTCACTGCGGGGCATCTGGTCCGGCTTGCAGTCATACTGGGAGAAGACGATATTCCACACTTCAATGTAACGGTCATTTTCAATATCCTCAAAGAAGAGTTTCTCACCCAGTCCCTGGGGATCATACTTCTCACCACGGTCGTAATACAGCTCGGTATCCGGTCCGCCGGGGCCTTCACCGATCTCCCAGAAATTGTCTTCTGTTTTACGGATATGGGATGGAATCATACCAACCTTGATCCAGGTTTCATATGCTTCTGTATCATCCGGATATACCGTGACATATAACTTCTGCGGGTCAAAACCGATCCATTCCGGGGATGTCAGGAATTCCCAGGCATAGGCAATCGCTTCTTTCTTGAAGTAATCACCGATGGAGAAGTTACCGAGCATCTCAAAGAAAGTATGATGTCTCGCGGTCTTTCCGACATTCTCGATATCGTTTGTACGAATAGACTTCTGGGCATTGGCAATACGGTTGTTCTGAGGTTTTTCCGTACCGTCAAAGTATTTCTTAAGCGCGGATACACCGGCATTGATCCACAACAGTGTAGGATCATTATGCGGGATCAGGTTTGCGCCCGGTTCGATCATGGAACCCTTCTGCCTGAAGAACTCCAGGAACATGTTTCTGACCTGATCTGAAGTGAGTTGTTTCTGTACTGTCATATTAACCTCCATAAAAAAACTTACATCCCACACAGGAACGTAAGATCTACGCGGTACCATCCTGATTCGCATATAATGCGCACCTTAATTGTCCTTAACGCGGAGAACGGCTCGGATTGGGAGCTCTCTGCAGAAGCTTCACTATCGGTTCAGCCAAGGGTCTCTCACCATCACCCTCTCGCTTCGGAATGAAATCCGATACTTACTTACCTGCAGTAAACGATCCACTAAAATATATCACAGAACCCGGAAAAATACATAGAAATCGTAAAGATTATCCGCAGATCCGGATTTTATTCACCGCTCCGATCATCCCCTGGGAAGAACAGATCTGGTATTTATCTTCGCTGATCATGGTTTTCAGGTATCCATGCAGATGTCCGCACAAGACAGCGACAAAGCAGGCATTGTCCCGGATCAGCCGGACAAATTCCGCCGCATTGGCATCTTCTGAGTTTTCATCAATAAAGAAATACGGCTGGAAGAGACCGAGATCTTCACGATTCTTATCTGTACACAGAGGAATATGCGTGACGATAATCGTTGGCACCGGGTTCAATACAATACTACGGAGTACATCCAGAGTTTCTTCCGAGACCGTCTTTATACGGTCATCTACGGCAAGAAGCTGAAAACCTTCAAACTGGACGAGCCTTGGCTTACTCTCCCATACCCCTTCCAGATATTCTTCTTCGTGGTTTCCTGCCACGCACAGATACTGCCCGGGATATTCCTGCAGAGCTTGTCTGAGCAGTCGTTCACCAGCCGGATGCATACTCTCCAGAAGATCTCCCGCAAGCACAAGCAGATCCGGTTTTTCTTCTGCCGCATAACGCATGAGTTTGCGGAAGGCTTCCACGGTACTCAGTTCCTGTTCACTGCCGAAATACTCTCCGGCAAGTCCGGCAAAGAATTTCTTCGTTTCCTTCCAGGATTCTTCCCATTCTTCTGCCTGACGAATTTCTTCGAGGGAAGACTGTGCATCGTATGAGCAGATATGCGTATCACTGATCTGGAGGATATGATATTCTTTCGTGAGACCAGGAATCCGGATCTCATCTTCATGAATCTGATAGAAACGATCTGTCATACATCCTTCCCCGCTTTCTCCGTAATCCTCCGACAAAGTGTAGTCTGCCGGTAGTGACGTTCGATCTGCGCGATTCCCCGCAGGAACGCTCGCTTGTCTCCGACCAGGATCAGGGATTGTCTGGCTCTGGTCACTCCGGTATAGATCAGTTTTCTCTGTAACATGATCGTATGCTGGGGAATGATGGGAAGAATGACGATCGGGTATTCACTGCCCTGGGACTTATGCACGGAGATGCAGTACGCCAGGGTAATATTACTGAGATTCTCCCCGGCATATTCCACATAGATGCCGTCAAAGTTCACAATCAGGGTTGTCTGGTGTGTTTCGGTAAATCTTGCGTCGATGATCTCTTCCAGCACGCCGATATCCCCGTTATAGACATCATCATCAGGCTGGTTTTTTAACTGCAGGATCTTATCTCCCTCCCGGAAGATCAGATAACCGAATTTCATCTCTTTCTTATCCGGTGCCTTGGGGTTGAAGGTTTCCTGCAGCGCCCGGTTCAGGATATCGATACCGGCATTGCCGTTATACATTGGGGATAATACCTGGATATCGTTCAGGGTATATCCCTTTTCCAGGGCGTTGGCGGTGATCTGTACGATCGTTCTGCGTACATCTTCCGAGGGCTTCTCCAGAAACAGGAAATCATGGTTCAGAGGCTCAAAATCCACGTTTCCTTCATGAATCATATGTGCCAGTTCAATCACATCGCTTCCGTTCTGTTGGCGGTAGATATGCGTCAGTCTCACCAACGGGAAACAATTACTCTGGATCAGATCCCGCAGTACACTGCCGCAGGATACCGAAGGAAGCTGGTCTTCATCACCGATGATACAGAT